>JBGFRN010000318.1:0-8225 GCA_041695105.1 Bacillota bacterium
CTCGACGTTGACCTTTTTCATAAAACCACCCTCGGGTTATTCTCCCATTTTTTGGCCCAAACCATTCCAGGAGTAAAAATGGGCTGAAAGAAAGAGTGGGCATTTAACCCACTCCTGTTGCCAAAGGAACCAACGATCTCCTATGGATGAGTCACTGATTCAATATACCATAAAGGTTCCTGAAATGGCAAGCTGTTAACAGATGTTTGTGTTAAAAGATGCTCACAAGAGTGCCAATTGGCTGCGTCCCGGAAGGTCCGGGACGGCGCCATGTGACACCAGGAGGTCGATCACCGTTTTATTCAGCCTGGCGCGCACCCTTAGTTCTTCCAGAGATGTGAATGCGGCCTCGGACCGGGCCGAGGCGATATTGGCCGCGGCCGTCACGCCCATCGTCGGCAAGCTCTTCAACGGCGGGCGGAGGGCACCGTCCTCGATCAGAAAATTGGTGGTGTGGGATTTATAGAGATCGACCTTGTGGAAACGGAAGCCCCGGGCGTACATCTCCTGGGCCACCTCAAGGATGGTCAGGAGGTTTTTCTCCTTAGCGGTGGCGGAGTTGCCTTTCTTTTCGAGTTCCTCGGCCTGGCGCCTGACCTGGCCAGGGCCGGCGCAGATGACGACGGCATCGAACTCGCCGGCCCTAACGGAAAAATAAGTTGCGTAAAAGGCCAGCGGGTAGTGGACCTTGAACCAGGCAATTCGAAACCCCATCATGACGTAGGCGGCGGCGTGAGCCTTGGGGAACATATACTTGATCTTCTTGCAGGATTGGATATACCAATCAGGCACGCCCTGACCGCGCATCGCATCCTCGTCCTCAGTGGCCAAGCCTTTGCCCTTTCTGACCTTTTCCATAATCTTGAAGGCAACCCTAGGCTCCAGGCCACGGTACATCAAGTAAACCATAATGTCATCCCGGCAAGGGATGACCTCGGAGAGAGTGGCCACCCGGTTCTTGATCAGTTCCTGGGCGTTGTTGGTCCAGACGTCTGTCCCATGGGACAGACCCGAGATTCGCACCAAATCGGAGAAGGTATTGGGACGGGTCTCGACTAGCATGCGCCGGACGAACCCGGTGCCAAACTCGGGGACGCCTATGGTGCCAACCTCCCCAACGGTTTCCCCTTCGGCCAATGCCAGGGCTCGGGTGGAATAAAAAAGACTCTGGGTGGCCGGGTCATCGAAAGGAATAGTTTTCACATCGATCCCGGTCAAGTCCTGAAGCATCCTCAAGGCGGTCGGATCATCATGCCCTAGAATATCTAGTTTGAGAAGGTTGTCGTGGATTGAATGGAAATCAAAGTGGGTCGTGCGGGTGCTGGAGGTACGGTCATCGGCCGGAAACTGGACCGGAGTGAAATCGTAGACCTCCCGCCCCTGGGGGACAATGATCATCCCGCCGGGGTGCTGGCCGGTGGTTCGCTTGACGCCGGTGAGTCCCAGGGCTAGACGGTTGATCTCGGCCTTACGCGGGTTGGTCCTTCCCTCCTTTTCCAAAAATGATTTGACGAACCCGTAGGCCGTACGTTCGGCTATGGTAGCGATAGTGCCGGCCCGGTAAACGTACTCAGAACCGAATAACTCCTCACAATACTTGTGGACAGTCGACTGGTACTCGCCCGAGAAATTAAGGTCGATGTCGGGGACTTTATCGCCGTCAAAGCCCAGGAAGGTTTCAAAGGGGATGTCCTGCCCGTCTTTTCCCATTTTAGCCCCGCAATCCGGGCAGTGGCGGTCGGGCAGGTCGAAGCCCGAACCGGCCGAGCCGTCGGTCAGAAAGTAGCTAAAACGGCACTCGGGGCATCGGTAATGGGGAGGCAGGGGATTGACCTCGGTGATCTGGCACATGGTGGCTACCAGGGATGACCCGACCGAGCCCCGGGAGCCGACCAGGTAGCCGTCGTCCAGGGACTTCTTGACCAGCTTGTGGGCGATCAGGTAGATGACGGCGAACCCGTTGCCGGTGATCGCCTGGAGTTCCTTTTGCAGCCGGCGCTCCACGAGATCGGGAAGGGGATCGCCATAAAGCTCTCGGGCCCGCTCAATGGTCATCCGGCGAATCTCTTCGCCGGCTCCGGGCATTTCCGGGGTGTAAAGCCCCTCGGGAACCGGTCGGACGTCTTCAACGCTCCCGGCGATGGCTCGGGGGTTGGTCACGACCACTTCCCGGCTGGCCTCATCCCCGAGATAACTGAACTCGTCCAGCATCTCGCCGGTGGTGCGGAAATGCAGGCCGGCTTGACCATCGTCGGCGAACCCCTGGGAAGTTTTTAAGATCCGCCGGTATATTTCGTGTCTCTCATCCAGGTAATGAACATCGCCGGTGGCAACCACCGGGCACCCGATTTCCCGCCCCAGTTGGTAAATCCGGCGGTTAATCTCCCGTAGGGCTTCTAGGGAAGGAAGCACTCCCTGATCGACCAGGAAGCGGTTGTTGCCCTCCGGCATGATCTCAAGGAAGTCATAAAACTTGGAGCGCTCACGGATTTCCTCCTCCGGCGCGCCCTTAAGCAGGGCCGAAAATACTTCCCCGGCTTCACAGGCTGACCCGACCAACAGTCCCTCCCGGTGCTCCTGCAACAAGCGGCGAGGGATCCGCGGGTAGCGGTAGAAGTGGTTGAGGTGGGACAAAGAGACCAATCGATAGAGGTTCTTGATCCCGGCCTGGGTCCGGACCAAGATCGTGGCGTGGGTCGGTCGCACGGCTTCAGGTGAGATGTCAGCCGTCAGGCGATTTAGGTCCTCTAGGGTCTCGATCCGGCGCCCGTTATCACCAGTCCCGTCTCCCCGGGCCCGGGTTAGCAGGCTGTAGTAAACCAGGGCGGCCGTCTTGGCGTCGGACAGTGCCCGGTGATGATTCTCCAGCTTGAGCTTCAGCTCGGAGGTGACCGAGGAAAGGCTGTGGCTCTTCAGGCGGGCCAGAATGGCCCGGGCCATCCAGAGGGTGTCGATGACCGGGTGATCCGGGGTCAACCCCAAGAGGCGCTCGGACCAGAAGCGAAGGAACGAATAATCGAAAGAGGCGTTGTGGGCGAGAAGGACCGCCTTTGGACCGGCCCATTCCCAAAAACGGCGCAGAACTTGGTCCGGCGGCTCGGCACCGCGAAGCATGTCGGGAGTGATACCCGTCAGTTCTTGGACCTTGGCCGAGATCGGACGACCCGGGGCGATAAAGGCGCAGAACTCGTCCACTGCCTGGCCGTCGCGGTATTTGACGGCCCCTATCTCGATAATCTCGTCATGGGCTGGCGATAGGCCGGTCGTTTCAAGGTCGAGGGCCACCAGATCTATCTCGGCCAAGGATTGAGATCGCGGCCTGGTTACGACCGGGGCGGGGTCATCGACCAGATAAGCTTCGAGCCCGAAAATGACCTTAATCTTGTGCTTGCGCCCAGCCTCAAAGGCTTCTGGGTAGGCTTGGAGCACCCCGTGGTCAGTGATAGCCACGGCCGGATGGCCCCAGCAGGCGGCGCGCTTGACCGCCTCGGACGGGTCGAGGCATCCGTCCATCGAACTCATCTTAGTATGCAGGTGCAGTTCCACCCGCTTCTCCTCAGAAAGATCCTCCCGCTCCTCTCTGGAGCCGATCAGGATATCTTCGGCTATCAGGCAGAGCTCATTGGCGTAACGATCGAATTGGACCGGACCCCGGACCTTGACCCAGGTTCCCGGGGCAAGGCTACCGCTCGGGTCAGGCTCGTCTTTTTCCAGAAAACACTTGGCGCTAAGGCTGTCGGTAAGGTCGGTCAGGTCGAAGCTCAACAGGCGGCGACCAGTCTTAAACAGCCTGACCTCGGAGGTCACCACCTCCCCCTCCAGGGCCAGCCGTTTTTCCTCTTCGGTGACGGTGACGATCTCCCGGGCCTGGTCGCTGAAGCTGCGCCCCCGTAGGAGCTCCCACTCGCCCGGACCGGGCACCGGCATGCGGCGGGGCCTTTTGGGCTGGCCGGCTTGGGCCAGCAGATCCTTGACCCTAGCCGCCTCCTCAGCCTCCTGGGCTTCCCTTAGCCTAGTCTTTTCGGCTTCGTCGCCCGGGTCAACGGCCAAGTATCGCCGGATCGCGGCCTTAACCGAAACGGTCACCTGAAAATCGACCCCGAGTGCCTGGGACAGGCGCCGGCCAAGGCCGGCCTCAACCTCCGGGCTGACCGGGTCATCGCCTTCCAGGTATACCCGGCAGGTTCTTTCCTCAAGGCAGACCTCGACTCGATCTAATTTTCCAGAATAAAGCCGGTCCAAAAGGTCATTCTTTTGGCCCGGCCTGATCACTACAACCTGTCCCACGGCTATTCTCCCTGCTGAAGTGACTTGACCCCTTCGATGCCCAGCAATTCCTGGTTAAGATAATGTTTGTCGATGCCTGTGGGCATTAAAACGTTCAGGCAGATGTCGATGGTTTCCTTGCCATCGCCTACCTCGCATAGGTTGATCCCCTTGATGTTGACACCGTGGTTGCCCAGCACTTGCCCGATCTTGCCCATCACACCAGGCACGTCCCTGGCCCGGATGGTCATCTGCTGGTGGTAGACCTTGACGATATAGAACTTCTCGAAGCGAGAGAGGAAGATCAGGGCCAGCAGGATCAGGACCGAGGTGCTGACCGCCGAAAGGTAGGCCCCGGCCCCAACGGCGAGGCCGATTCCGGCCACCACCCAAAGCGAGGCGGCGGTGGTCAGGCCGCGAATGGTAGCGCCGTCGCGCAAGATCGTTCCGGCTCCCAAAAATCCGATCCCGCTGATGACCTGAGCGGCGATCCGGCCCGGGTCAACAGTGGAAACCCCTCCGGCCTGGGCGATCTTGACCATATCCATTGAGACCATCATTACTAGGGTCGACCCGACCGAGACCAGGAGGTGAGTCCTGAGGCCGGCCGGCCGGTGAGCGCTTTCGCGCTCGTAACCGATGATCCCGCCCAAAATAGCCGAGAGCAATAGCTTCAATATGGTTTCATCGTAGCTGCCCAATTGCCCGCCTCCAAGACCAGGATGGCCTGCTAACCGCGCTGGGCGTACTTGATGATCTCCCAGTACATCTTCATCCGGGCTAGAAATCCCTGAACTAGCCCGAGCTTTTCTTCCTTCATCCGGTGGGAGGCACCCGGCAGCATGACGTCCAGGACCCGGATCCCGCTGCGGCGAGCGTAGCGGGTAAGGGCAACCTCGACGCCAAAGCGTGAGATCTCCAGGTCGGGCATCGATTCCAGCAGGCGGCGGCGAATCGCCCTCTGGCCTGAGAGGTAGGGTGCCACGACCTGGGCCAAGTCAGTCGAGAACCGTCCAATCTTGAAGATACCGATGGTCATCTCGGCCTGGCCAGATATCACCGGATCAAGCAAGGCCCGGACGTGCTCGACGGTGAGCCCGATCAGATCGGCGTCAAGAAACAGGATGACCTCGGCGTTGCCGGCCTCCCGGACCCCGGCCCACATGGCCGCTCCCTTGCCCTGGTTTTGGGGCATGACAACCACCCGGGCCCCGGCCGAAGTGGCGGCTAGAGCGGTGGCATCGGTCGACCCGTCATCAACTACGACGACCTCTGAAACCCCGGAGCAGCTCCTGGCCACCCGGACTACCTCGCCAACCGTGGCTATCTCGTTATAAGCTGGGATGACGACTACCGTTCGCATGAGAATCTAATTCCCCCCACCGGGGAAATTTCCTGCCGGAATTCTGGAAATGAGCATCAAGCGCAGGTTAGTACGCCCTCGCGAAATAGACCTGTTGCCGGCCAGGCAAGGCGCAGGAGACGCAGCGTCCGGCCGCCCCAGGCTGGTCGAAGGGGATATTGCGGATGGTGGCACCGCACCGCTCCTTGACTATGATCTCGCAGGCCTCGTCACCACACCATGGAGCCCTGACGAAACCGCGCTTGGCCGCGATGATTCCCTCAAGTTGTTCCACGTTCCCGGCCTCGTGGGTGTTATCAGCCATAAATTGTTTGGCCATGGCAAACATCTTTATTTGAATCTCGCGAAGCAGGTCTACGATCGCAAGCTCCAAGCCCTCGATAGGAACCCCGGTCTTCTCGCCGGTATCACGGCGAACCAGCACGACCTTGCCTTCTCTAAGATCCCGCGGTCCGATCTCGACCCTGACCGGAACCCCCCGCATCTCCCAATCGTTAAACTTCCAACCCGGGGTGTATTCCGGGCGGTCGTCCAGCCTCAGGCGAAAGCGCTCCCTAAGGCCGCCCGCTATCTCGCGGGCGCGGGATAGGACTTCCTCCCGCTCTTTGGCCGGGGCGATCGGGACAATGACGACCTGAACCGGGGCGACCTTTGGTGGTAGCTTCAGGCCGCGGTCATCACCATGGACCATGATCGTGGCACCGACGATTCGGGTTGACATCCCCCAGGAGGTCGTCCAGACGTGCTTGAGGGTATTGTCGGAGTCTAGGAATTCGATATTGAAGACCCTGGCGAAGTTCTGCCCAAGGAAGTGCGAGGTGCCGGCCTGAAGGGCCAGCCCGTCTTTCATCAGGCCTTCGATCGAATAGGTCTCGACGGCGCCGGCGAACTTCTCGCGCTCGGATTTCCGCCCCGGAATCACCGGGATGGCCAGGTCCTGGTTGACGAACTCTTCGTATACCCCCAGCATTCGGAGGACTTCCTCGCGGGCTTCCTCCTCGGTCCGGTGAGCGGTGTGGCCCTCTTGCCAGAGAAACTCGGTCGTCCGCAAAAACGGCCGGGTCTTTTTCTCCCAGCGAACTACATTGCACCACTGGTTAAGCAAAACGGGCAGGTCGCGGTAGGTCTGGATCCACTGGCGATACATCTCGCCGATGATGGTTTCCGATGTCGGGCGGACGGCCAATCTCTCGGCCAGTTTTTCTCCTCCGGCCTCGGTCACCCAGGGCAGTTCGGGGTTGAACCCCTCCACGTGCTCGGCTTCTTTCATGAGGAGGCTTTCGGGGATGAAGAGCGGGAAGTAGGCGTTGCGATGGCCGGTGGCCTTAAACCGCCGGTCGAGACCCTCCTGGACCTTCTCCCAAATTTCATAGCCGTCCGGCTTCAGAACCATGCAGCCGCGCACCGGCGCGTAGTCGGCCAGGTCGGCCTTCTTGATCACGTCGATGTACCACTGGGAGAAATCCTCGGCCTGAGGGGTGATCTCCTTGACGAATTCCTTGTTATCCTTCAAAGGGGAGCCTCCTTAACTACCTTGGTGAAGCAATCCCGTTAGGACCACGGCCCCGGTCGGGGAAACCCCGGCGATCAGCGTCCGGCAGTCGACCCCGTGATCCAGGAAAGCCTCGGACATGGCCCGGGCGACCAGGGGAGCCGCTGGCCCACCGTCAGGACCCTTGCGGTTCCCGTCGACAATGGCCAGGATCGACGGTCCGGCCCCCGAGAGGGCCACCGCCGCCGCCCCGCGAGCCTGTGCGGCCTGGAGCACATCATCAAAACCCGGGATTAGCCCGGCCCGGTAGGGCTGGTGGAGCCGGTCGCGGCAGGCCTCGGGAAGCAGATCCCAGCGGCCGGCCATCAGGGCGGCCACCATCAGAGCCGCCCGGCCGACGTTATAGACGGCATCCTTGACGTCGATCGTCCGCGGGATACACTGCCGGGCCTGGCTGGTGGCCAGTGGGAATTCAGGAATCGCGAGGACCAGCCTGAGCCGGCCCGGGGGGAGAAATTGGTGAAAACTGACGTTGCCCGCAGACCCAACCGCCACCGTTACTCCACCGAGGAGCGCCGGGGCAACGTTATCGGGGTGCCCCTCCATCTCGGCCGCCAGGTGAAGCAGGCGCTCTCGTCCGAGCTGAGTCCCGGATCCGAAGATCTTGCCCAGCAAAGTGTCAGCCGCCACCATCCCGCCCACGATCGCGGCCGAACTGGAGCCCAGCCCCCGCGCCAGGGGAATGCGGTTCTCAAAGCGGAGCCGGATGTTTTTCGGATGCCGCCCGGCGTCGTCGAAGACCCGGCAGGCGGCCCGGTAAACCAAATTTTCCTGGGTCAATGGGACTTCGCCCTGTCCCAAACCCAGGTGCTCGATACTCAGAGATGAGGCTTCCTCCATCTCGACCGTGCTATGCAGGTCGATGGCCAAACCCAAAACGTCAAGGCCAGGGCCCAGATTGGCTGAGGTCGCCGGAACCCTAACCTTGACCACAACTGACTCCCATTACTTCCTCAAGGGCCCGGAGCGAGGCCGGAACCTTGGTCAGATCGATAGTCCGGGCGGTCGCCCGTTCCGGATCCTTCAGGCCCTGGCCGGTCAAAA
>JBGFRN010000254.1:0-8131 GCA_041695105.1 Bacillota bacterium
CGAAAGATCAAGGGTGTTGCGGGTATGGGTCTCGAAGGTCCTGATCCCGCGCTCGCCCAGGATGACCTGGCCGTTGCCGCCCGACAGGATGTATTCGGCCGACATCAGCCACTCGTCAATCGAGCAGTTCATGCCGCGCTTGAGCAGGACCGGCTTGTCGCAGTTGCCCAGCTCCCTGAGCAGTGAAAAGTTCTGGCAGTTGCGGGCTCCGACCTGGATGATGTCGGCGTACTCGGCCACCAACTCGATGTCGCGGGTGTCCATGACCTCGGTGACCACCGGCAGGCCGACCTCATCCCTGACCTCGGCCAAAAGCTTGAGGCCTTCCTCGGCCAGTCCCTGGAAGCTGTAGGGTGAGGTGCGGGGTTTGAAGGCCCCGCCCCGCAGGATTCGGGCCCCGGCCGCCTTGACGACGCGGGCCGCCTCAATTAGCTGCTCCCGGCTTTCAACGGCGCACGGGCCAGCCATCACGACTACTTCTTGACCGCCGATCTCGACGTCACCGACCTTAACGATCGTATCATCGGGATGGAAGTGGCGGCTCACCAATTTGTAAGGTTCAATGACGTGCAAGACCTTTTCCACCCCCGGCAAAACCTCCAGGGACTCGGTGGAGAGCTTTTTCTTATCCCCGCCGATAGCGCCGACGATCGTGCGCTCAACCCCCTGGGAGAGATGTATTCCGAATCCGTGTTTCTTGAGGCGTTCGACGACGCCTTCGATCTCCTCTTGAGATGAACCGTGGTTCATTACTACGATCATTATAGACCAACCTCCTCGGATTTTCCACTTTTTTCAGGCCCACAGCCGGGAGGCCCAGAGATAACAGACAACAAAAAAGGCTTCCGTCCCCCAAGGGACGAAAGCCCGAAGCTTCCGTGGTACCACCCTAATTGGCTCCCAAAGCGCTACTAGGAGCGCGGAGGGAACCCACTCATTCAGGAGTACGGCTGTTGATACTCCCCTCCCTGTAACGGCGGAGTCCCGTCGGTGCCTACTTGCCTTTTGGCTTTTGGACCGCGCTCTCGGGGGTATTCGGCCTCTCCCGGGTACCGGCTCACACCAACCGCCGGCTCTCTTTGACTCCGGTTCGAAGACTTACTTCTCCCGATCATAGCTTTCATGTGCCAGTACGGCACAATCGATTTGACCCGAATTCTATCAGGGTCGTTAAGGCCTGTCAAGGGTGGTTGATCCTTGAGGTTCTTGGATTCTTGAAGTTTTCAAGGTGCGGGTGGCCGAAAGCCGTGGGCCCACCCCAGGGCGGCGCGCGCGCCCGGATGGCGCTTGTGCCGGCGCCAACGTGAGAAGTCAGGCACCGGGGAAACAAAAAAGGCCTTCGTCCTCGAAGGGACGAAAGCCCTAAATCGGCTTCCGCGGTACCACCCAAATTGGCTCCCCGACGCCATCGGCCAAAGCCGAAGCCGGGAGAACCCGCTCGTCAGGAGTACACTGCTGATACTCCGCTCCAGGTAACGGTGGAGTTCCGTCAGACTCTAGTCGGGGCTGTCGCCCCTTTCAAGCTGCGCTCCCGGGGGAATTCGGCGCCGTCCAAGTACCGGTTCGCACCCTCCAGCCCTTTTGGGCCGGACACCGGCTCTCTGAAACTTAGAACGATGGCACCTCGTCTTCCGGTCATCGCTGTAAGAAAGCTGTGTTATTGGTCCTGATTCTAAACCCGAATCAAAGACCTGTCAATGGGTTTTCCTTGAGGACGCGCTCATTTTGCTTTTAAATTCCTCCAGGCATTCCTGAATTCGCCATCGCACCTGGCCTAATTCGGCCCCCTGCGCCAGTTGTTCGGCCGCCAAGCGAACCAGGGCGCTGCCGACGATGACGCCGTCGGCCAAGCGGCTGACCTCGGCCGCCTGGTCTGGGTTGGAGATGCCGAAACCTACCAAAAGCGGGACATCGGTATGGGGCCTGGCCCGCTCGACCAGCTCCCCGGCCCGCCCGGAAAGGGATTCCCTGGTCCCGGTCACTCCGGTCAGAGCGACGCAGTAGATAAACCCGCGGGCGCGCCGGCCGGCCTCCCGGATGCGGTCATCGGTGCTGGTCGGGGCCAAAAGCTGGATCAGATCCAGCCCGGCCGCCTCGGCTGCGGCATCCAGCCCCCGGCTTTCCTCCAGGGGGAGGTCGGGCACGACCAGGCCATCAACGCCGGCCTCGGCCGCCGCCGCCAAAAAGGCCTCCGGCCCGAAGCGGGAGATTGGGTTGTAGTAGGTGAGCAAAACGATCGGAAGGTCGAGCCCGAGCAACTCCAGCTCTCGCCGCAGTTCCGCCGCCAGGTTGAAGACCCGGCGGGTGGTCGTCCCGGCCGCCAGGGCTCGCTGCGAGGCCGCCTGGATCACCGGCCCGTCTGACAGCGGGTCGGAATACGGCAGGCCCAGCTCGATCAGGTCGGCTCCGGCCGCGGCGGCCGCCAGGCAAAGCTCACGAGTGGTATCCAAATCGGGATCGCCGGCCACGAAAAAGGGCATCAGGGCTTTCTTCCCAGACTCTCTGAGGCGGGCGAACGTCCGGGCCAGGCGGCGGTTTCCGGCCGCTGGCCCAATTGGACCTGGGGCCATTAGCTTCCCCCCCTCAATCGAGAGATAGTCTGGACGTCCTTGTCGCCCCGTCCCGAGAGGCAGACCAGCATGATCCGGTCCGGCCCCAGCTCCGGAGCCATCCGGGCCGCCTGGGCCATGGCGTGGGCGCTTTCAAGCGCCGGGATGATCCCCTCGGTCCGGGCCAATAGCTCAACCGCCTCGATGGCTTGATCGTCAGTAATCGAAACGTATTCCGCCCGGCCTGAATCCCGGTAAAAGGCGTGCTCGGGGCCCACCCCCGGGTAGTCGAGCCCGGCCGAAACGCTGTGGGCCTCGAGGATCTGGCCGTCATCATCCTGCAGCAGGTAGCTCATCGCCCCGTGTAAGACCCCGGGGCTACCGGCCGAAAGGGTAGCGGCGTGGCGGGGGGTGTCAAGCCCCTCCCCGGCGGCCTCGACCCCGATCAGTTCGACCCCGACGTCTCGGGCAAAGGGATGAAAGGTCCCCATGGCGTTCGACCCGCCGCCGACGCAGGCGACAACGCAGTCGGGCAGCCGGCCCTCCTTTTCCAGAACCTGGGCACGCGCCTCGCGCCCGATCACCGACTGAAAGTCGCGGACCATCAGCGGGTATGGGTGCGGCCCGACGACCGAACCGATGATGTAGAAGGTGTCCTCGACCCGGGTCACCCACTCCCTGATCGCCTCGTTGGTGGCATCCTTGAGGGTGCGCGACCCGGACTTGACCGGGACGACCTCGGCCCCGAGCAGGCGCATCCTAAAAACGTTCAGCTCCTGGCGGGCGATGTCCAGCTCACCCATGAAGACACGGCACTTCAGGCCGAAAAGGGCGGCGGCGGTAGCGGTGGCCACCCCGTGCTGCCCGGCCCCGGTTTCGGCGATCACCCGCTTTTTGCCCATCCGCCGGGCCAAGAGGGCCTGGCCCAAAGTGTTGTTGATCTTGTGGGCACCAGTGTGGTTCAGATCCTCGCGCTTGAGGTAGATCTTGGCCCCGCCCAGCCTGGCGGTCAGGTTGGCCGCCAGGGTCAGGGGCGTCGGGCGCCCGGAGTACTCGCGCCAGTAGTAGCCCAGCTCGGCCATGAAGGCAGGGCCGGCCGCGACCTGGCGGTAGGCCTTCTCCAGCTCAATCAGGGCCGGCATCAGGGTCTCGGGCACGTAACGCCCGCCGAAGCGGCCGAAATGACCGCCGGCGTCCGGGGCGTCCCCCGGGCGAGGGATACTGTTGTCTTCAGCCGTCGACATGGGCGGCCTCCTTTGATTCGGCTTCTTTGACGGCTAGGTCGGCTGCCCTGACGGCCCGAAGGAAAGCCGCCATCAATTCCGGATCTTTTTCGCCCCCGGTCTCGACGCCTGAGCTAACATCCAGGCCCCAGGGGCGGACCCAGGCGATGGCCCCGGCGACGTTGCCGGGATTCAGCCCGCCCGCCAGGATCATTCTGCCGGGGAACTCGGCCGAGGCGGCCCGGGCCAGTTCCCAGTCGAAGGTCCTGCCCGCCCCCCCGGCCAGGCCAGGGACGAAGGCATCGAGCAGGTAGCGAGGCAGCGGGGAGGTCTCAGGCGGCGATGCGGCAGGCGGGGAGGCGGCTGGCACCGATGCGGCAGTCAGCGACGTCTGGCCGCCGGTTCGAAGATACGGCCCCAGTTGGGCCAGCCTCCCCCGATCCCGGACCCGGATGGCCTTATAAACCTCGACCGGCCCGCGGCCGCCGGAAGCGCCAGGATTGCCGCCGCAAGCGAGCAGCCGGGCCATCTCCTCCCGGATCTCGGCCAGCGCCTCCGGGCTCTCGAACCCGTGGAGCTGCACCGCTGTCAGGCCAACCGCCAGGGCGGTCTCGGCGACCACGGCCGGCTCCTGGTCGACGAAGACGCCGACCCGTTCGACCTCGGGCGGCAGCTCGGCGCAGATCGCCCGGGCGTCCCGCAGGCTGACCCGCCGCGGCGATGGGGCGAAGATCAGGCCAATGGCGTGGGCCCCGGCCCGGGCAGCCGCCAGGGCCGTCTCCGGGCGGCGGTGGCCGCAGATCTTAACCCAGGTCAGCCTGGCGCGGCTGGCAGAGCCGGCGCCGGCGACTCCGAAGCCGCTCAAGCCCCCGCCCCGATCAGGCCGCGGGCCGCCAGTTCGACGTCGGGCTGGCGCATCAGGGCCTCGCCGACCAGAACGGCGCCGGCGCCGCGGGCGCCGAGCCTCCTGACGTCCTCGTGAGAGTTGATCCCGCTCTCGCTGACCAGGAAACGATCCTTGGGGACTTCTGAGGCCAGTTGAAGGGTGGTCTCGAGGTTGGTGCGGAAGGTCGAAAGGTCGCGGTTGTTGATACCGATCAGCTCGGCCCCGGCCTCGACCGCCCGGCCCAGTTCGGGCAGGGTGTGAACCTCGACCAGGGCATCCATCCCCAACTCCCGGGTAAGCTTGAGCAGGTCGGCCAGCCGCTCGTCCTCGAGCGCCGCCACGATCAGCAGCAGGGCGTCGGCCCCGAGGGCCCGCGACTCGTAGATCTGGTACTCGTCGATGATGAAATCCTTACGAAGCACCGGCAGGCCGGAGGCCTGGCGGGCCAGTGGCAAGAAATCGGTCCGGCCCTGAAAGTAGTGCTCATCGGTGAGGACCGAAAGCGCGGCCGCCCCGCCGCGGCGGTAGGCCCGGGCGATATCCTCAGGGTCGAAATCAGCCCGGATCAGGCCCTTGCTCGGGGAGGCCTTCTTGATCTCGGCGATCAGGGCCGGCTGGCGTTGCCCCGGCGGGCCGGATTCTTGGTAGCGCTCACGCAGGCAGGCCGTAAACCCTGCCGGTTCAGGCGCCCGGGCGGCCAGTTCCGCCACCCGGTCCAGCGGCATCCGGGCCCGGGTCCGGGCGACCTCGCCGCGTTTGTGCCGCAGAATCTCCCCTAACATAGCTGGGCCTCCTTGGCTTTTTTGATTTCCTGGGTATACTCGACCAGTTGCTCGAGCTTTCCGGCGGCCCGACCAGAGTCGATAGCGACAGCGGCCAGGGCGGCTCCATCTCCGATCGATTCAGCCAGACCGGCGGCGTAGATGACCGCCCCGGCGTTCAGGCAGACGACGTCGCGGCTCGGACCGGGGCATCCGCCCAGCACCGCCCGGATGATGGCGGCGTTCTCGGCCGGATCGCCTCCCTGGATCCGGTCAAGATCGGCCCGCTTCAGGCCGCAGTCCTCGGGGGTGACGTAATAGCTCCGAACCTCGCTTCCTTGGAGCTCACTTCCGCGAACCTCAGCCACCAGGGTCGGCCCGGCGATCGAGAGCTCGTCGATCCCGCCCTCGCCGTGAACCACCAGGGCCCCGGAGGTTCCTAGTTTAGCCATCACCCCGGCCAGTTTAATGGTCAGGTCGCGGGCGTAGACCCCGATGACCTGGGCCTGGGCCCCGGCCGGGTTGGTCAGCGGCCCGAGGACGTTGAAGATGGTGCGCACCCCGATCTCCCTGCGCGGGCCGACGGCGTGCTTCATGGCGCCGTGCAGGGCCGGGGCGAAGAGAAAACCGATCCCGACCCGGTCGATCGCCCCGCCGACCTCGGCCGGAGCCAAGTCAAGGTTGACACCCAGAGCCTCCAGGACATCGGCCGAGCCGCAGCGGCTGGAGACCGAGCGGTTTCCGTGCTTGGCGACCGGCAGCCCGGCCCCGGCCGCCACGAAAGCGGCGGCGGTCGAGATGTTGAAGGTACGGGAGTGATCCCCACCGGTGCCGCAGGTGTCGGCCACCATCCCGTGCCGGGTCTCGATCCGGGTGGCCCGGGCGCGCATAACGCGGGCGGCCCCGGTAATCTCATCGACCGTCTCGCCCTTGACCCGCAGCCCAATCAAAAGGGCGGCGATCTGAGCCGGGGTGGCCTGACCGTCCATGATCTCGGCCATGGCCCCGAAGGCTTCCGCCTCGCTCAGATCCAGGCCGTCGATCACCTTTCCGATGCAATCTTTGATCATGGATTAGTACCTCCCGCTCAGGAAATTCTCAAGCATCCGCCGGCCGGAATCGGTCAAGATCGACTCGGGGTGAAACTGGACCCCAACGCAGGGCAGCTCTTTATGCCTGATGGCCATGATTGTTCCATCTTCGGCCCGGGCGGCGACCTCGAGGCAACCCGGCAGGCTGGGCTCATCCACGATCAGGGAGTGGTAGCGCCCCGCGGTCAGAGGATTGGGCAGGCCCTCGAAGATCCCCCGCCCGTCGTGGCTGATGGCCGAGGTCTTCCCGTGCATCAGGCGTTCCGCCCTGACCACCTGGCCGCCGAAGGCCCGGCCGATGCTCTGGTGCCCCAGGCAGACCCCGAGGATCGGGATGCGGTCCGAGAGTTTTCGGATGGCCTCGACCGAGATTCCGGCCTCTTCCGGCGTTCCGGGCCCGGGGGAGATGACGATGGCCTCGGGATTCATGGCCCCGGCCTCCTCGACGCCGATCTTGTCGTTGCGCCGCACCTCGACCCTGGCTCCGATCTCGGACAGGTACTGGACCAGGTTGTAGGTGAAGGAATCGTAATTGTCGAGCACCAGGACCATCAGCCCTCACCTCCGGCGGCCAGTTCCAGAGCTTTGATCAGGGCCCCGGCTTTATGCAGGCACTCGTGGTATTCGGCCTCGGGCGAGGAATCGGCCACGATCCCGGCCCCGGTCTGGAAGGTCACCCGGCGGGCGGCGCCCGGCCGGTCCTCGAAGACCAGGGTGCGGATGGTGATGCAGGTGTCCATCGTCCCGTCGAAGTTCAGGTAGCCGACGGCCCCACCGTAGGCCCCACGGCCGCACGGCTCAAGGTCGCTGATAATTTCCATCGCCCGCACTTTCGGGGCGCCAGAGAGGGTCCCGGCGGGGAAGCAAGCGGCCAGGGCGTCGACCGCGGCCATCCCGGGGGCCAGCTCGCCGGCCACCGAGGAGACCAGGTGCATCACGTGGGAATAGCGCTCGACCTTCATGAACTCGTTGACCTCGACCGTCCCCGGCAGGCTGACCCGCCCGACATCGTTGCGCCCCAGGTCGACCAGCATTACGTGCTCGGCCCGCTCCTTTTCGTCAGCCAAAAGTTCGGCCTCCAGGGCGTCGTCCTCAGGCTCGTCGGATCCGCGGCGGCGGGTTCCGGCGATCGGCCGGGTCTGGACCATTCCGTTCTCAACCCTGACCATCATCTCGGGCGACGACCCGGCCAGCTTCAGGTCGCCGAAATCGAGGAAGAACATGTAGGGCGAGGGGTTGGTCGCCCGGAGCATCCGGTAGACATCGAGCGGCTCACAGGGACACTCGGCCTCAAACCGCTGCGAGAGAACCACCTGGAAGATGTCACCGGCGGCGATATGCTCCCTGGCCTGAGCCACGGCCGCCTCGTAGGCCGCCCGGTCGGTGTTGGACCGGATTTCGACCCGGCCAGCCCTGGCGTCAAACCCGCGGCCGGGGGCACCGGTGGGATTAGATCCGGCCAGCGGCGAGCGCAGGGCGGCGACCGTCTCAGCGATAAGTAGGGCCGCCCGGTCGTAGCAGCGCCCGGGCTCTCCCTTGACCGGCAGGTTGCAGACGATCCGAGCCCGGCGGCGCAGGTGATCGAAGACGACAGTCACGGCCGGGGAGATCGGAAGAGCAC
>JBGFRN010000156.1:0-8102 GCA_041695105.1 Bacillota bacterium
CAGACTAAGCGACTGGACCAATACCAATCTGACCCGGCGCATTTGGGATGACGCTGCTGTGCCTCATAGACCCCCGGAGTCGGAGGAAAAATACCCAGGACGTGCCCGAACCACCAGGGCTCCGACAAAGGAGGAAACCATGCTTCCCACACCCAAGCGCTTTACCCTGGCCGCCGGGGCGGCCGAGGGCGAGACCCGTCTGACGGCCTTCGATAAGGCCCTGCTCCGGGCCGGGCTCGGAAACCTCAACCTGATCCGGGTATCAAGCGTCCTCCCCCCGCTCTGCGAGTTCGTCGAAGACTTGACAATTCCCCCGGGTTCCCTGACCCCGACCGCCTATGGGGCCCTGATCAGCGATCAGCCCGGGGAGACGATCGCGGCCGCCGTTGGGGTCGGAGTTTCGCCGGCATCATTCGGCCTGATCATGGAATACTCTGGGAAGTGTGGCCGCTTGGATGCCGAGAAGGCGGTTCGGGCCATGGTCAGCGAGGCCTTTGCCGCCCGGGGGCTCGATCTGGCTGAGGTCAAGGTCAAATCGGCCGAACTGAGGGTCGAAAGGGTCGGGTGCGTCTTCGCCGCCGCCGCTCTTTGGTACTGAAGGCGCGGGTACTGAAGGCGCGGGGATTTGCCCATTCACAAGTGGAACCCGCTTTGGTATAATGTGTCGCGTTATCGGCTTTACGTGGGAGAACAGACATCAACACACAGATGCGTGGAGGGAGAACCGGACAAAAATGAACAACCCTGTCTTGGATAAGACTGAAGTATTTCCCATTGGGCTGGCCACTCCTCGGAAGTTCACCCTGGTGGCCGGCACCGGTGAAGGCGCAACCGAACTGAACGCCTTCGATCATGCCCTTTTGGCCGCCGGTATTGGAAACGTCAATCTCCTTCGCGTATCCAGCATACTTCCCCCCGGGGCCGAAGAGGTCGAAAAACTGGCCATTCCTCCCGGCTCCCTGGTCCCGACCGCTTACGGATCAATCACCAGTGAGCATCCCGGCGAGCTGATCTCAGCCGCCGTTGCGGTTGGCATCAATTCGAAGGAATCTTACGGGGTGATAATGGAGTTTTCCGGCGCCTGCTCCAAGGCTGAAGCTGAGGAGCGCATCCGGGGTATGGTCGAGGAAGCCTTCAAGACTCGGGGGCTCTCCCTTAACCGTTGCCTGATCAAGGCCGTCGAGCATAAGGTCCAGAAGATCGGCTGCGCCTTTGCCGCCACCGCCCTCTGGTACTGAAGGAGACTGCGCGAGTGGAAATCTGGTACACCGAGAAACAGACCGAGAACCTGGCCATCTCCTTCCGCCTCAAGGAGACCCTGGTACGGGAGCAGACCCAGTTTCAGGACCTGGCGATCGTTGACACGCTCCAGTACGGCAAGATGCTGGTTCTGGACAACTGCGTGATGACGACCGAGGTCGACGAGTTTGTCTACCACGAGATGATCACCCATGTCGCCCTGCATACTCACCCTAACCCGAAAAAGGTTCTGGTGATCGGAGGCGGCGACGGCGGTGCCATGCGCGAGATCATCAAGCATCCCTCGGTCGAGCGGGCGGTGATGGTCGAAATCGACGGACGGGTGATTGACACCTGCAAGGAGCACCTCCCCAGCATCAGTTGTGCCCTGAGCGATCCGAGGGTCGAGGTGATGGTCGACGACGGCATCAAGTTCGTCAAGGAGGCCAGGGACGAGTTCGACGTTATCCTGTCCGACTCAACCGACCCGATCGGTCCGGCCGTCGGCCTGTTCTCGGCCGAGTTTTACCGTGATGCCTTCAACGCCCTCAAGGACGACGGGATCTTTGTCGCCCAGAGCGAGTCGCCGTTCCTACACCCCCAGCTCATCAAAGACGTCCAGAGCCGGGTGTCTTCGGTCTTTCCGATCACCCGCCTCTACCTGGCGTCCATCCCGACGTATCCCAGCGGTCTGTGGAGCTTTACCATGGGTTCCAAAAAATATGACCCCGCCACGCCACGGCCCCTGACCTTCGATACCAAGTACTATACCACCGAGCTGCACCAGGCGGCCTTTAAGCTTCCCCGTTTCGCCCTGGAGCTGGTCGCCCAGCCGGCGGCCCAAGGGCCGATGGCCCAGGGGCTGGCTGCCCAGGGGCTGGCGACCCAGGGGCGGTAAGCTTTGAATCAGGAAGGGAATTGGACGGGGCTCCTCGACCGCTCAACCGGTTTCCTTGGGGCTTGCGAGGAATATGAATCATCCCGGGGCGTCATTTTCGGCGTCCCTATGGATTTCACGACCTCTTTCCGGCCGGGAACCCGACTCGGTCCCAGGCGCATCCGCGAAAGCTCGGTTGGTATCGAGGAGTACAGCTTTTACCGGAACCAGGACATCTTTGAGAAGTCTTACTGCGACCTGGGCGACGTCGTGGTTTGCTACGGCGATCCCGGGGCCAGCCTAGAAATGACTAAGCAGGTGGCCCGGGGCATCCTCGCCGGCGGCAAGGTGCCGCTGGTCCTGGGCGGGGAGCACCTGATTTCGCTGCCGGTCATCCAGGCGGCGGCCGAACGGCACCCCGAGCTGGCCGTCTTGCAATTCGACGCCCACGCTGACCTGAGGCCCGATTACCTTGGGCAGGTTCAGTCCCACGCCACGGTCATGCGCCGGACGGCCGAGTTGATCGGAGGGCAGAACCTATACCAGTTCGGGATTCGCTCCGGTTCCCGCGAGGAGTGGGAGTTCGCCCGGCGGGAGACTCGCCTGCAGCCGGGACCGGTAATACCGGCCCTGGAACGGGTGCTTCAGGACCTCAAAGGCCGCCCGGTTTACATCACACTTGATATCGACGTCATCGATCCGGCTTTTGCGCCGGGAACCGGGACTCCCGAGGCCGGCGGCCTCACCAGCCGTGAGATGATCGACGCCATCCACCTGATGGGGGGACTCCGGGTGGTCGGGTTCGACCTGGTCGAGGTCTCGCCGGCTTACGACCCATCCGAACGGACGGCAGTACTGGCGGCGCTCCTCCTGAGAGAGGCCATCCTGACGTATTTATAGGTGACGTAACTGGAGGGCCCCCCGGGGCCCTTTTCGTCGCCAGCGCTGTTTCGCCATCCATGGCTCGCGCCGGTAATTCATCGGGCGCCGTCAGGGCGCGCGGAGGTATCGTATATGCGCCAGGCAATTAAGGACAGAATTTGCCAACGCCTTAACCAGGCCCTGGAATCGGCCCGGGCCGCTGGGGAACTGGTCGGACCCGATTTTCCCCAGGCCGGACTGGAGAGACCAAAGGACAAGGGCCACGGCGATTGGGCGACCAATCTGGCCCTGATCCTGGCCAAACCCGAAAGAAAGGCCCCCCGGGCGGTGGCCGGGGTCATTCTGCGCCACCTCAACCTAGAAGGAACCTGGGTCAGTCAGACCGAAATCGCCGGTCCTGGCTTCATCAACCTGCACCTCGATCCGGCTTGGCTCGGCGAATCAACCCGCTGGATCCTGGTTCAGGGTGAGGCCTACGGTCGCTCCGAGGCCGGTCGCTCCGAATCCGGTCGCGGGCAAAAAGTGATCGTCGAGTTCGTCAGCGCCAACCCGACCGGGCCGATGGTCTTGGTCCAGGCCCGCTCGGGTGCGGTGGGCGACACCCTCTGTAATCTCTTTGACGCCGCCGGATACGAGGTCTGGCGCGAGTTTTACGTCAATGACGCCGGCAACCAGATTCGAGTTCTCGGCCGGACGCTCGAGGTCAGGATCCGGCAGCAGCTCGGCGAAGCGCTCGAATTGCCCGAAGAAGCCTACCACGGCGAATACGTCACCGACCTGGCCCGGCGCTACCTTGAGCTGTTCGGCCTCGAGGCGGTCACGGCCCAGTTGGCCGGTCCGGAGGAGGCTCGCTATGACCGGTTCGGGCAGTGGGCGGCCGAACAGAACCGTTCCAGCCAGGAGCGGGTGCTTCTGGAATACGGCGTCCGCTTCGACCGCTGGTTCTCCGAACGCTCGCTCCGCCAGTCCGGCGAACCGGAAAAGGTCGTCTCCCAACTGACCAGCCGCGGCCATACCTATGAGCAGGAGGGTGCCGTCTGGTTCCGCTCCACCGCCTTCGGCGACGATAAGGACCGCGTCTTGCGCAAGAGCGACGGGGAGTATACATATGTTGTCCCCGACATCGCTTACCATCAGAACAAGTTCGCCCGTGGATTCACCCAGGTCATCGACATTTTGGGACCCGACCACCACGGATACGTAGCCCGGATGCGCGCCGCCCTGCAGGCGCTCGGGTATCCGGCGGAGAATTTTGAAGTAATCATTTCCCAGCAGGTCCGCCTTCTCAAGGGTGGTGAGCCGGTCAGCATGTCCAAGCGGGCCGGGCAATTTATCACCCTGGAGGACCTTTTGAAAGAGGTCGGCCGCGACGCCGCTCGGTTCTTCTTCTTAATGCGGTCGCCGGACAGCCACCTTGATTTTGATCTCGACCTGGCTCGGACCCAGACTAACGAAAATCCGGTCTTTTACGTCCAATATGCCCACGCGCGGATCTGCAGCCTGATGCGCCAGGAGGGGGCCGAGTCCCTGGCGGCCTCTCTGACGGGTTCCGGGGCCGAAAATGCGGGGGCCGAAAATGCGGGAATCAATTTTTCGCGGCTGACCGATCCCTCCGAGATCGACTTGATGGATTACCTTTCACTACTTCCGGGTGAGATCGCCTCGGCCGCGGCCAGCCGTGAACCGCAGCGGATGACCCGATACGCCCTCGACCTGGCTGGCCTGTTTCACGCCTTTTACACCCGCTGCCGGGTATTGTCCGACGACACCGAACTCTCGCGATCCCGCCTCGCCCTCTGCTCGGCCACGCGGACGGCCCTGAAAAATATCCTGAGACTTTTGGGCGTCTCGGCTCCCGAGAGGATGTAACCAACGGGGTGGTTTGATGCAAGGTGGTTTGATGCGGGGTGGTTTGATGTCGAAAAAATTCGGTTTGGTGCTGGGCGGGGGAGTCGCCCGCTGCCTGACCCACATCGGCGTGCTTCAGGCTCTCGAGCTGGCCGGAATCCAGCCCGACCTGATCGCCGGTTCCTCTGGAGGAGCGCTGATCGGGGCGGCCTACGCCAAGGGCTTTACCCCGGCTCAGATCCTCACTTTCGCCTCGGAGACCAGATGGCGAGACCTGGTGAGCCTCCAGTTGCGCCGCAACTGCCTCTTGAATTGTTCCGGGCTGGATCAGTTGCTGGTGCGGATTTTCGGGCGGACCGAGTTCTTGGACCTGAGGATACCTACTCTGGTAGTGGCCGCCGACGTCGTCAGCGGCGAGGAGATCCTCCTCAACCATGGTCTAGTGGCCCCGGCCGTCCGGGCAAGTTGCTCGATCCCGGGCCTTTTCGACCCGGTTTACATCGAAGGCAGGTGCCTGGTCGACGGCGGGGTCGTCAACAGCCTGCCGGTCGATCCGGCCCGCCGGCTTGGGGCCGAGGTAGTCATGGCGGTCGATCTTTCCTTCCGGGGAGAGGCGATCCCGCCCAAAAACCTGGTCCAGGTTATCTTTTACACCCTCAACGTCATGCAGGATAACCAGGCGCGCCAATCAAGAGCCCAAGCCGACTTGCTCGTGATGCCCGAACTTCCCGGGCTGGGATTCACTGAACTCGACCGCTGGGGAGAATACTTTAACGCCGGCCTCAAGGCCGGCCAGGAAGCCGTCCCAAAGCTAAAAGAGTTACTTGGCATGGTTGAGTGAAGCTTGCGACCGGAGGTGCGGCCTGCGGCTAGCGGTCGGCGGTGTGGCCGGAGGTGCGGCCTGCGGCTGGAGGTGCGGCCTGCGGCCGGAGGGCCTAAAGTCCCGGCGGAGGGCATGAAATCCCGCCGCAAGGGAGAATCATCTCAATGTTTCACCCCCTAGGGGGACTGTGTCGGAAAAAAGTTGATCATTGTAGCGCTAGCCAGGGCAATTAAGTCTTTTTTAGGTTCTTTTTTTGGCTCCTAGTAGACAATAAATCGGTTCAGATGCCTCGATTTGATCCATTTTCGGCCCATTTCTGATCCAATACATCACTTTTTTCCCGCCGCAGGATTTCTGTAGGGAGAAAAAATTTACGATTCTCCCATTCTTGAATATAGGCCAGGAAAAAACTAGTCTAACATTAAGTCCAAGAAGAAAACGCCAAGGAATAAGGGGGCTCATGAAGCTCATGAAAACCGATGAGATCAAGGTTCCAAGCCAGTTGCTTCTCGACCGAAAGTTAGCAGGGACGGCCAAAGTGCTCTGGATGATCCTTCAGGTCGGCCAGGGCGATGGTGCCCAAATTTCCCCCAGGGTACTCGCAGCCCGTTCGGGCCTTACCAAGCCAACGATCCGCCGAGGATTGGCCCAACTCGATTCTGCAGGCTGGCTGCGGTCGACCCCGATTGGTGATGATACAACTCCGAAGGCCTGGGTTCCTATGCCGAGCGATCTGCTGTTTGACAGCCAAATCGGGGTTCAGTCCAAGCTGCTTTACGGCACCCTGCAACTTACACCCGGATTTGGAGGCCACTCGGGTGATTTTACATACTTTGAACTCATTGGCTTGACCGGTTTAAGCGCCAATACAGTGAAGCTGGCGGTCAGATCGCTGCAGGGTAAGGGCTGGCTCCAAATATCCCAAAAAAACAAGTTCAGCCCCCTGTACTTTACTCTCCGGAATCCGGCAGCCGAACGGCGGGAGGCGGAGGTTAGTCGAGCCCGCCAGCGCCTGGAAGAAGCCTCCTTTCTCGGCGAGGCGCTGATGCGCGAGTATCTAAACCTAATCATTGATAGCGATGAATTTGACGACAATTGCACCCCGGGCTATTTGGTCAATCCCTTCACTGGCGAGGAAATGCAGTTCGATCGCTACTACCCGCCTCGGGTGGCCTTTGAGTTCAATGGTCCCCAGCACTATGGCCCGACCGCCCGGTATTCAAATGAGGCTGAATCCAGGAAGCAGCAGGGTCGTGACTACATCAAGATCGGGATTTGTGCGGCCAGGGGCATCAACCTAGTGGTGGTCCACCCGAAAGACCTGACCACTGAAGGACTTATTCGGAAAGTGGATGGCCTGCTCCCGCTGCGCAAGCTAGATGGCTGCGAGCATCTGACCGCTTACCTCGAGTCGGTGAGCCGAGCCTACCGCCAAAAGGCACGGCGCAACCGCGGGGTCGCGTCGCCTGACTCCAATTGAATGGCCGCAGGGAAATAACTAGTGCAGGCAATTGACAAACCCCGCCCTTTTTGGGGATTCCGGTTTGAGTAAGGCTGGATCCCTCGGAAGGCGGGGTTTTTGTTGCTAGGGCAGTGTCGGGGTCGCTTTTCTTACCCGACTTTGGTGGCGGGCATCCGCGGCGACAAGTGCCTCTGTCCGTTTTTACAAGCTACCCCCTTCAATTTGCATGTAAAAATGGACAGAGCGGAGGGCTAGACCCCCCTAAGGACTAAATTTGGCCAAAATAAAACCAAAATAACCCACCTCTGTCCGTTTTTGCATCCAAAACAGCCCTCCGCCATGCAAAAATGGACAGACCCAACGGGGAAGGATAAGGGCTTGTTATGGACTGGCATGACATGTTGAGCGGCTGCTAATCGTTGCAGCCGCCTTTCAGAGCCATAACGCCCCTCAGACCAATCGCCATCGGATCAAATCTCAGATCCAAAGGATAACCGATAAATTGTTAAGCCGCGGGGATAAATTCGGTTCACAGTTTTCCCGCGACCTTTGTCATCAATCTGAACTAGTGTGATATCCCTCACAGAAACGGCAGGGCTGGCGGGATTAAAGTAAGCTCACGACCCACCACACAGACCCACTGCTTTAGGCCCGCGCGACCGTTCCGCGGGCCTCTTTCTTATTGTGACGGCGCCCGGTGGGGCAACTGCCGCCTCCGGCGGGTGGGGCGAGCACCGCCGCAGACCACCAGCGTGGCAGCCCCGAACCGCGGCAGCCCCGCACCACGGCAGCCCACCACCGTGCCAGTGCCGCACCCCGCACCGCACCAGCCCGCCCGTCCATGGCCGTCACCCTGGTCACCCCGGACCATCGGCCGGATGGTATAATTACAGATAGCCCGATAAGCCCGAAGCCCGAAGCCCGATAAGCCCGAAGCTCAAAAAGCCCGAAAGGCGGTCGATCCAGTGAAA
>JBGFRN010000166.1:0-8029 GCA_041695105.1 Bacillota bacterium
GGGATCTTCATCTTCTCCAGGTCGGTCCAAAGGGTGGCCGTACGGGTAAAAGCCAGCAACATATGCACGTCGGTAACCGGGCGGCCGACCGAGGTCGCCCAGAGGATCGGGTGATTCCGGTGCAGGACGCGCTTGACCTCCAGGGCCGGCTTCTTGATCTCCTTACCGAACTCATCGGTGTAATAGCCGGTGTACTCGCCGAACGGCCCCTCGGCCCGGAAATTCTCCGGATCGATCTCGCCCTCAAGGACGATCTCGGCCCCGGCCGGGTAGGGCAGGCCGGTCTTATCGGAGATAACATACTCGGTCGGAACGCCCCGGATCGAGCCGGCGATGTCGTACTCGCTGGCCCCGGCCGACATCAGGGCCCCGGCCATCATCAGCAGCGGGTCGCAGCCGATGACGGCGGCGCAGGGCATTTTCTGGCCCATCTTTTTATACTTCTTCATGATCCGCTCGCCGCGCTTGCCGGGCAGGATCTGCACCCCGCACGTCTTTTCGTCGAGCATCTGCATGCGGTAGGTGCCGAGGTTGATCTCGCCCGTCTCCGGATCGCGGACGACCAGGAACACGGCGGTTCCGATATAGCGGCCGCCGTCCAGGGGATAGAACTTCGGAACCGGGAACATGGTCAGGTCGACCTTGCCCCCCTCGACGACGTTCTCGTAAACCGGCCCGTCTTTGACTTCCGCCGAGGGAACAACGTTCTTGATCGTCAGTCTCATCCACTCGCGGGCCAGGTCGCACATGGTATAGTTGGTCGGCATCCCCAGGGCGACGGCCAGCCGGGCCGGGGTTCCGAAAGCGCCGGTCAGGACCGGCGAACTGTATCCCTTGATATTTTCAAACAGCAGCGCGGGACCGTTTTTCTCCTCATTCACCTTAGAAACGTGAGAGAGCTCCAAGTTCCAGTCGACTTCAGCCTTCACCCGCTTGAGCTGACCGATGTCGTTGCACCGGTCGATGAAATAGCGCAGATCCATGCCATCCTCGCCCTTTCTTTTTTGGATCATTACTTGTGAATCCTTACTTGTGGATCATTACTTGTGGATCATTACTAGCGAATTATTACTGTCCTCGAAATATCGGCTCAGACATGGCCCCGGGTGATTCCACCTGGGGCCGGGCCGAAGCCTGGGCTGCAACCCGAGGCCGCAACCCCGGGCCGCAAACCTAATCGGTACTTACACGGTGGCGCTCTTCAGGCTCTGCCCGCCCGACATGGTGATCGGGCGGCTCTGAAGGAGCATGATGTTTTCGGGAAACGCCAGGTCGGCGTCAATCCCCCACTCGATATCCTGCGGTCGCCCGTAATGCATCTCCAGTTCGACGGCCAGCCTGGCCAGTTGGACCAGTTGGTCGCGATTCAGGCAGGAAATCGCCTGACGCTCTGCCTCGACCAGGCGCTCAACGGTACCGCCGGTGTTCGGGTCACGGACGAACTCGATCTGCTTTGGGGATATCCACTCTTCGACAATCTCAAAGTTGTCCTTGCGCAGGGCGAAGTGGTCAGGCGTAACATGGCCGGAAACCACCCCCTCGCCCAGTCCCCAGGCCCCCTCGATCACAACTTTATTGCGATCGCCAGTAATCGGGTCGAGGGTGAAGAGCACCCCGGAGGCCCTGGAGTTGACCATCTTCTGTACGGCCACGGCCATCATCGAGGCGCTGTGAGGTATCTGGCGCGAGGTCCGGTAGTGGAGGGCCGGAGCCGAAAAGAGGCTCGCCCAGCAACGCAGGGTTTTCTCGATAACATCGTCAGGCCCGCTGACGTTGAGGTAGGTCTCGTGCTGCCCGGCGAAGCTGGTCTCGACGCTGTCTTCCATGGTCGTGCTGGAGCGGACGGCAACCAAAACGTTATCGCACCGGCACTTTTCTGAAAGCGCCGCGTAGTTTTCGAGAATAGCTTCCCGTATTCTGACCGGTAAAGGGGTGCTGAGCATGATCTCCTCGGCCACCCGATTGGCTTCCCGGTAGGCGGCCGAACCCTGATGCTGGCGGAGCACGGCTTCGATCGACCGGTCGATCTTACCGGTTAACCCGCTGCTGGTAACGAACTCGCGATAGGCGTTCACCGTGATGGCAAAACCCGGGGGCACCTTTTGGCCGACCCGGTTGAGCTCGCCCAAAGAAGCGCACTTGCCGCCGACCAGAGGGACGTCTTGATTAGTGCATTCATGAAGCCAGCGTATCACTACTGCGCCCTCCTCCGGCTGGCACTGGCGGCCCCGGCTTGGGGGCCGCCGTCCAGCCAAGTAAGCTAACGTCACGTTGCCGGGGACTTAACCGGCTTTTTCAGCCGCCAAGGCCCCCTTTTTTAGGATCTCGACCACGCCCTTGGTGCCGTCGATCCGGACATAGTCGCCGGTCTCGATCGACTCGGTCACCTTCTTGCCCCGGGTAATCGTCCCGACGACCGACGGGATGTTATACTCGCGGGCGCAGATCGCGGCGTGAGCCAGCATGCCGCCAGAGTCGGTAGCCACTCCCCTGATCTTCGAGAAGAGCGGGGTCCAGGCCGGGGTGGTGAAGGGTGCGATCAGTACATCTTCAGGCATGACCTCGGAGAAGCCCTCGTACCCGAAAATCACCCGGGCGTAACCCTCGACCACTCCAGGAGCACCGGGGAATCCCTCGAAACGGTTCTCGACCTCAACCTGAGGCTTGGCCTTGCCCCGGATCACGTCGTCGGTGAAGCCCCAGATCTTAATGAAGATCGGGTCGTTGACCTCAACCGGAGGAATGGTTCCAATAATAGTCGGCGTCTTGACCCCCTTGAGCTCTTCCCACCGCCCCTTGCGATCGGAGGTCAGCGAGGCCAGCCGTAGCGAGTGCATCTGGGCCCCGATCTTCTCATCGAGAACGAGGTCGTCCAGGACCTCCTCCAGCTCAGAGATAGTCAGGAAAAAGACGTCGTCGGCCTTGGGAAGCATGCCCAGTTTCTCAAGCCGCCGGCCGCACTCCAACACCGAGTAGCGAACCTCGGAGTAAGTCCATTGCTCGACATAGAAGTTGTGGTCCTCGTTGAACCAGTAGGTATTCTGGGCGTGCTTGAGGTTGGCGGCGAACTCCTCGCGCTCGGCACCCTTAAGCCTCTCCAAAATGCTGTTGGCAAAGTTATCGCGTTCCTCAATAATCTTTTTGGTGTGCTCCTCAAAGTCAAATCGGCCCTTAATAACGTACGTGCGGATGGTCGAGAGCGCCGGGTAGGGATCCTCGATCCAAGTCGGGTAATAGGGATCGAAGATAGCGGCCGTGGTGCGACGGCCGTACTCGGCCATGAACTTGTCGAACTCGTCGACCCACACCCGGCCCCGCTCGGAGGCTCTGAGGTGCTCGAACAGGCTTTGGACATTGTCAGAACCCTCAAAGTCACGGGCCAGACCCAGGTCACGGGCTAAGTCGGCCAGGCGCCACAGGCCGCGGTCGACGTCGACCATCTTGGTGTTGTAGCCCTGCAGCAGGATCCGCATGTCTCTCTCATTGATGCCGTGCTTGGCGCAGACGTTCTCGAAGTTCATGTAGGCCACGTGGCAGGGGTACATGCAGACGAAGTGCAGTTCCCAGCTCCGCTTGGAGATCTTGATCGTCTCACGCAGGACGTCAAGCAGCTTGCCCATCGGCAGGACGGAACGGTCGATTGACTTGAGGTAGCTGAGCATCGAAGTCCACTCGGCCACGAAACCGGCGTAGCGCTCCGGCCAGTTCTCGATCAGATCCCCGAGTTTGGCCTGGAAGGCCGGCAGGCGGCGCTGCTGCTCGGCTTCGTCCAGAATCGGGATCGGGCCGGGATAGATGCGACCATTGTACAGGACATAGTCAAATCCGCGAGAAAAGGGAAACTGGATCCATTCCGAGGCAAACTGAGTGCCGCGAGGCCAGTGGTGAACCGAGGCACCCATGGGGGTACTGGGCGGGTTATTGTGAAGGAGGTCGTGAAACCAGAGCGCTTTTTGGTCGTTGTCCCGGTACTGCCTTTCAGGGAGCCATTCCACGCTGGCGTTTTTCAGGTCTTCAGCCATTGAATCTCCTCCTCTATTTTTCACTGTTTTCCTGAGCTGGCCTGGAGCCATAGTTTCCTGGATTGACGCCCCCCGCGTCACCCCAGGTGTAGCGACACCTCATCCCCGTCTGAGAGGCCCAGTGCCTCTCGTACTGCGATTGGAGCCATAATCTCAATGCAATCCGGTTTGTGGTCGGTTATGTCAGGCAAAACAACCACTCCAGGAACGCTCCCGTTGATCAGGACGCCCACGCAACCCGCGCCGCAGCCGTTACCCGGAGGGTCGAGGCGCCTGGGGTTCTTGTCCCCGGCCTCGACCAAAAACTGCCTGGCCGCCTCCCCAACCGTAAGGTTCAAGGTCCCGGGCCAGGGAGTGAAGCCGAACTGTTCGGCCACCTGAACCTTGAGCCAGTCAATGGAGGTGAACACTTTCCCCCGACCGAAGCCGGAGATGATCTTGCCCTTGACTATTGTATTTGCGGGCATACAGCCAACCCCCGCCGGTAACGCCTGGCGTAACCATATTTTTCACATTGTGTAACAACGTTTCTCATTATGATACTTTATGTGGTTTTGAGTATAGGGCCCCGTTATGGACTGTGTCAAGAGTGTTCTTAACTTTTTGAGATTATATTTTCATTCAAATATTATGTTCTCTCTGGCCGAAAAAGAAAAAAAACAGGGCTGACTCAAAAGCAAATTGAGTCAGCCCTGTATCCGCACGGAGCCGCCGCGGACACAGTTTATTACGTCCCCCCGGGCCAGCAACCGCCACCTTGACGGGGCTGCGGTTATTGCCAGGCCCGAGACATGACTGCCCGGCTGTAGTCGCTGACCGGTGTGCCGTTGGCGGCGACATAATTCTTCAGGCCAGTCTCACCTCGGTTGTAGGCGGTTAGGATAGAATGTTCATCCGACAGGCGCTGTTTGAGATAACTTAGGTACCACAGACCCATCTTGATGCTATCCTCGGGGTTGAAGGGGTCATGTTTGTTCAAACCGGCCTTCGAGGCCAGCCAGGCCTCAGAACGACTATTAATCTGGAACAGGCCGCGGTCGATCGATCCGTCAGTGTTATGTGAGACCAAGGCCGGGCTGAGGTTGCTTTCAACCTTGGCCACCGCCAGGGCCAACCGAGGGTTGATGGAATACTTCTTAGACTCACGCCAAAGGGTTTCGGCCGCCTCCCAAGACAGGCCTCTGGAGGCGAAAGCTCGGTGAATCTCCCGGTGCAGCTCGGCCTCTTCCCGCTCGCGCTCCTGGCGGGCGGTTTCCTCAGCCAGGGTCTGTTCCCGAGCCTCAATTTTTTCAGGTTTAATATAAAACTCGGCCACAAAGGCGTAAGTCGAAACCCACACCGCCGCGCCCAAGGCCGCCAAGGCGGCCAGCCCAATTTTGGTGGTTTTGCTCAGCTCCAATTCAGACCTCCGGGTTTCTGTAAATTAGGGCCAGGCTTGTTCCACCATAATCAGGTTTGTCCCGCCCTAATTTACATACCCGAAATCAGGCTCAAATGTCTAGGTGAAAATTGGCACGACACCCAATTTATGGTCCCAGGGGGCCTGGCCCACTCTAATCCAGGCTACCGGACCTTATCGCCATCGTTAATCTTGTCTCCCGGCCGGCTGATAACAATGTCTCCAGAATTCAGTCCTTCGACGATCTCGACCTTGCCCGGGCTCTTGCCGCCAACTCTGACCGGCTGAATTCGGGCCCGGCCATCTTTAACCAAAAAAATGTGTTTGGATCCCTTGTGCTCAAAAATGGCCGAATCAGGCGCTACCAGGGCATTGGAAGACTTCGCGGCAATGACCTCGTTTTCAACCTGGTATCCCGGTTTCAGCATGATCGCGCCTTCGGTCACAGCCACCTTGACCTGGGCGCGGGACTGTTTCACCCCCAACGGCGAGACGGTGATCACGCCTTGCGGGAGGATCTGCTGGACCTTGCCCCGGGCGGCCTCTGGCCCACCCGCCTCGATGAAGATGGAAACCTCCTGCCCCTCCTTGATCGCGGGCAGGTCTGACGGCGCTACATCCATGATTATCTCTAGCCGGGCTGGGTTTCCGATGGCCATCAACACGGTGCTCCGGGGAACGATCATGCCCTCCTTGGCCGGCAGGTCGAGCACCACCCCTTCGCGCGGCGCAACCAGGGCCCCGCTTGGGATCGGGCCTCCAGTCGAAGCCAGGTCGGGGAACCCGCCGGAGACCAAATCGAGGTTAGCCTTAGCCGTCAGGTAGGCGCTCCGCTTGACATCGGCCTCGGCCCGGGCTCCTTCGACTTGCTGGGAGGGAATCGCCCCCTGAGCCAGCAGCCCTTCCAGCCGCTCCAGCTCCCTTTGGGCCGCCCGGTAGGCGGCCTCGGCCCCCCCGGCGGTGGCACTGGCAGCGGCGATTTCATTCTGCCGGGCCGGGCGGCGGGCAGCGACGTCGAAGACTGCCAACACCTGGCCGGGGCTGACCCGATCTCCTTCGGAGACCATCAGGCGGATGATCTGCCCGTCGACCTCACTGAAGACCTGAGCCAGGTTGGCGGCCCGGACCTCTCCCCTGGCCCGGACTCGGGCCTCAAAAGGACCCGGCGTCACGGTCATCTTTTCAACCTCCTCTCCCGGGGAGCATCCGACCGCCAGTAAGATTGCCAGTATTGCCAGCGCGGGCAAGGCGACCAAGACGGAGCTTAGTTTCATTCTAGTAATCGGCATCAGACAGCCTCCTCTAGGGCACTCAGGGTCAGGCTTCGCGGCTTTTGGCCGCCTCAACCAGACTGACGGCGTTGGCGGCCTTCAGGCTGGGCCATTGGGCGGCCCAAACGGCCAACAGGACGCAGGCGATCGCGCCTAGATAGGTCCTCATGAAGATTCCGGAAGGCATTACGATCAGGTCGTTGCTGAAGGTCTGGGATAGCCAGCCGGCCAGGATCCGCCCGGCCGGAAGACCGATGGCGATGCCAGCCAAAGCGGTGGCCAGGTTCTCAAGGGTAACCAGGTGCCCGATTTGGGACTGGGCCATCCCGAGCATCCGAAAGGTTGCCAGCTCCTGACCCCGCTCCATGACGTTGACCTGGGTAATGGTGAAGGCCACGGCCGCCGTCAGTAGGGCACCGGCGAAGACCATAATTCCCACGACGATGTAGACCAGACCCAGATAATCGGTGATGTCCTTCTTGGCCCGAGCCTTGACCTCGACCCCGGCGGCCAGGGCCAAGTCCGAGACTCGCTCCTGCAGCCGGTCAGATCCCCCGCGCCGCAGGGTGACCGTGGCACCGGTAACCGATCCCTCATATCGGACCATCTCCCTCACCTGTTCGATGGGGAGATACCCCCCGACTCCCATCGGATTAAAAGCAATGGCCTCAACCTTAAAGTCCCTGGTGCCAAGGCCGGGGGTCATCGGCTCAAGAGTGACGGTTTCCCCGGCCTTGACCCCAAGCTTGCGGGCCTGGAAATCGCGCAGGATGATACCCTCGCCGGGCTGGTTCATGGGCCTCTGGCCGGCGTCCTCTAGGGTCAGCATTGCCCCTTCGGCCAGGCCGCTGACCGTGGTTTCGATCCGGCGGCCAGCGAAGTGGATACGGGCCGGATAGTCAACCACCGGTTTGACATCCAGCACCTCCGGCCAGGCTCGGATTTCAGCCAGGACCGCCCCCTCAACCGGACGAGTGAAGATAATCTGGGCATCGTACCGGACCAGCTCATCAAAGTGATGCGTCAGCAGCAGGTCGATGGCGTCCAGGAACGAGCCGGCGGTAAGGATGAGCATCAGTGAGGCCGCCACCGCCAAAATCGTGGACAGGGTACGGCGAGGCTGCCGGAGCAGGTACTTAACCGGTAAGCGGTAAATAAACGAGAGCCTGGCAAAGCCAGGGAGGCGCTCCAGCCAGACCGGGATCGCCCCGGGGGACGGGGCCTCGGGGCGCATGGCCGCCGCCGGAAGGATCGAGGCCGCCTGGCGGGCGGCCCCGAGGCCGGCCAGGAAACAGGCTCCGACCCCGAGGGCGAAGCCGGCCGCCCCGACCTCCCAG
>JBGFRN010000158.1:0-7996 GCA_041695105.1 Bacillota bacterium
TTCGGTACGAACCTGTTCAGAACTTACTCCCAGGCTCTGCAGGACCTTAGCGGCGATGCCCTCGCCCTCCCGGATCAGCCCGAGCAGCAAGTGCTCGGTTCCGACATAACTGTGACCTAAGCGCCGGGCCTCTTCCTGGGCCAGGACAATCACCCTCTGGGCCCGCTCAGTATATCTGCCAAACATCTGACTAATCTCCTCCCATTGCCGGCCTATTCCGGCCGGCCTGATACTTTGGTTCTAATAATGGCCGCTCGGCGGCGGTCTCTTTCGTATGGGGTCAGATCCCCTCCGGCCTGCTTTTGGATAAAAGCCGGGCGGATCATCACCAGTAGCTGGTTCAGGGTCAGCCGGTCAACCGTCTTAATTATTCCCAGGTCCACCCCCAACCGAACATCGGAAAGCATTTTCATGGCTTCTTCAGAGGAAATGACCCTGGCATAGCTCAGAATTCCGTATGATCTCCAGATTCGATCCTCCAGGCCATCGGGGGACTCGCGCCGCAGGGCCTCCCGGGCCGCCCGCTCCTGTTCAATGATTTTAGAGGTTACCGCTTGAAGGTTTGAAACGATCTCCTCCTCCGGTCGGCCTAGGGTGATCTGGTTGCTAAGCTGAAAGATGTTCCCGATAGCCTCGGTGCCTTCCCCAAAGAACCCGCGAACGGTCAGGCCGAGCTGTGAAGCCGTCTGAAAGACCCGGCCGGCCTGGTTGGTCAAAACCAGCCCTGGCAGGTGGATCATGACCGAGGCCCGCAAACCGGTTCCGGTGTTAGTCGGGCAGGAGGTCAGGTAGCCATGCCGTTCCGAGAAACAGAAGGTCAGCTTGCCGTCCATGGCGTCGTCGACCCTGAGAGCCAATTGCAGGGTCTCGACCGGCTGTAGCCCCGAGGAGAGGCACTGAATTCTGAAATGGTCTTCCTCGTTGACCATGATGCTGACTGATTCATCCGGGGCCAGGGCTAACGCCTTCGATTTGACTTCCTGGGCCTGCTGGGGGCTGATCAGATGCTTTTCTACCAGCACCTGGCGATCCAGGGGCGAAACCTCGCTTAAGAGGTAGAACTCCATTTTTCCGAGGAAACCGAAGCGGTTAAGCTCTTTGACCGCCTCCTTGGCCCCTTCCAGCACCTTTTTAGCCTGAGTCTCGCTCATGGCATGAGGAAAAGGCACCCCGGCCAGGTTTCTGGCCAGCCGGACCCGGCTCGAAACAGCGATGTCCGACATTGGCCCGGTCCCATCCATCCAGCGCGTCTGGGCCTTCCGGGTGATCTGATCAATCGGCACCGCCCTGTCCCCCCTTCCCCTGGCCAGTCTTGGCAGGGTCTTTCTCCAACTCGCGGATTTTGTCCCTGAGCTTGGCCGCGGCCTCAAAGTCTTCGCGCTCGATGGCTTTGGCCATTTCAGCCTTGACCCGGTCAATCTCACGGTGAGCCTTGATCGCCTCGGCCGCCCGGGCGGGGACCTTGCCGCTGTGGTCGCTGGCCCCGTGGACCCGCCGGAGCAACTGCTCCAGGTGCCCGCCGAACTCTTCGTAACAACGCCCGCAACCGAGACGTCCGGTCTTGGCAAAATCTTGATAGTTCATCCCGCACTCGCGGCAGGTCGGGATGGCTGCCTCGATCCGGCTCTCGGGTCTTTCAGCCTGGTCCGCCGGGTAGTTGAGCAGGCTTGAAAGTAGCTGGTGTATCGAAAAATCTGGTTGAATGGAAAACCCCCAATCCCCCCTGGACTTGGCGCACGGCTCGCAGAGATGGTACTCGGTCTTATTGCCGTTGGCCATTTTGGTCAGGTGGAAGTTAGCCGGACGCTTGCCACATTCGTCGCAGATCATTTTTTCACTTCCTCTCTCAGGTTCGGAGCATGGCCAGGAGCATCGCCTTGAGGATACTGGCCCGGATACGATCTCGGGTAAAGACCTCGAGGTCGAGCACTTCGCGATTCACGGCCGCCGAAATGATCGCCGCTTCCCTGGTGGTCAGCAGACCGTGGTCGGCCAGGCGCTTGACGTATCCCAGAGCGGCTTCTTGATGAAGCCGGTCGCCGATCGTATCATGAATCAGTTGGTGGAGGCCGTCATTTGGGTCCAACCGGAGCTTAGTGATCCGGATAAAGCCGCCCCCACCCCTCCGGCTCTCGACCAAAAAACCCCTCTCAGTGGTGAACCTGGTTTCAAGAACATAATTGATCTGAGAGGGTACACAGTTGAATTTCTCAGCCAACTTGCTCCTATGGATTTCAAGGACATCGCCGGCTTTTTTCAACAGATCCAACAGGTGGTTCTCAATAAAATCGGAAAGGCTGGCCAAGAGTCTAACCTCCCTCCCGGTCTGTCTTTGACTAACTTTGACCTTATTATAGCAGGCCTTCCAACCGTCATTTCAATAGTTAAATTTCTCGGTATTGCCTAGTCTAAGGCCGATTCAGACAAAAATTCTCGGTCTAGCTTGATCTTGGACATTTTTTTGATGTTATTTGACCTGAAAATCAAGTTTGACCGCCAGGCCGCACCAGAGACAAGCATCGGCCAGGTCGCCCATCAGTCTGTTGAGCGAGGAGTTGGATTTGACAATCAGAGCCTCGCGCCAGGCCGGGCGGCAGGCCATTTTGACCAGGTATCCGGGAGGAAGGGGGTTATTCCTCCCGGCGGCCTCAGACGGGTAGCGGATCTGGTGCCGGTAGCTCTTAGCCATTTCCCGTGTCAGAAGGTGGATGGTCGTATTCTGTGACCGGTTCCACCAATAGCGGGCGAGACGGCCAAATCTCCAGACCGGGGTCGGAAAATACAGGGCGCGACAGCCTCCCGTCCCTTGGCCATCGGGCTCGGAATCGGAATCGGACTCGGAATCAAGCGAAATAACCACCACCGGTGGTTCCGGCGCCAGACGGGATAGAATGCCCGGCGCATGCGTCCAAATTAATTTGGGCTCGTCGGGGGAGCTCAGAACAACCGATGAACCAGCGCCAACCAGGACGCCACTGGACGGGAGAGGAACCATAATCAAACTTCCCCGGACCCCACCACCACCAGACCGTGTCTGAGAGAGTGCCAACCGCTTTCAACCCCTTTGGTGGGAATCATTCCCAGAAATATTACCACCAAAAAGCTTTCCCGGTTGGGGAACCCTGTCAGCCCATGGACGACAAAAACCGCCAGACGGAAAAGTCGCCAGCCTTGACAACCGACCCTGCCGTCCGTTAGCTTTGATCCATGGCTTATCACCGCACCGAAAACGTTCAGGCCCGGCTGAAGGCCCGGGAGCAGGCGATCCTCGAAGCCGCCACCCGAGTCTTCACCGAAAAGGGGTACCACGGGGCAACCATGAGGGCGATCGCCCGGGCGGCCAGCGTAGCTACCGGGACGCTCTACCTTTACTTTCCCTCCAAGGAAGCCGTTTTTGTGGCCCTGGTTGACGAATTGAGGGAGGTGGTGCTGAACGCCATCCTTGAGGCCAGGCAGGAGCATCAGGGCACAATCGAAAAGCTCGAGGCCTCGATCAAGGCTACGGTTCAGGTCTTCGCGAACCACCGCGACCTGGCCAGGATCGTTCTGGTTCAGGCGGCCGGGGCTTCGCCTGAGTTCGAGGGCCGGCTGAACGAGCTTCACGACGCCTTCTCTGGTTTTGTGGGCCTGGAGATTCAAGAAGCCATGGAGGCCGGCTTGATCGACCAAATCGACGTCATGGTGGCCGCCCGGGCCTGGGTTGGGACTTTCTATGAAATCATAATGGCCTGGTTGAGAAATCCTCAAGAGGATCTCCTCCAGGCCATTCCGGCACTTGTTAAATATAACATGCGGGCGATCGGCACCCCGGGGTACTAATTGAAGTGGTTGTTGTGCGAGATGCCCGTCTTTTTCTTCCTAAATGCCGCATCGAAGACAGTCCCGGGCGTTGAGTTGCCTCTAAAGATCCCGGTAAACCGGCCCCCGTGAGCCGATGGTCAAGACAAAAACGAGCAGCCGACCTTCGTGGATCTCAAACAGCAGCCGGTAGTCGCCCACCCGTGAGGACCGCACTTCGGTTCCCTGCAGGGCCTTGGAGTAAGCGAACGGGTCATCTCCCAGTTCTTCCAGTCGTTTCACGACTCGCGCCCGCATGGTCTTGTCCAGCCGCCGGAGGTAGGCCGTTGCCAATTTGGAAAGCTCGACGCTATACTTCATCGGACAGTTCTTTCTTCAGCACATCCAGCGGAACAGTTTCGCCCCGGGCAAATTCCTCACGGGCCTGAGCCATCGCCACCTTTTCTTCAGGCGTCAAAGGGTCGTCGAACTCCTCCAGGAGTGCTTCTAAGATCCGGCCCGCCAGGAGCGCCCGCCCGGCCGGAAGGCTGTCCACCAGCTTGTGCAACTTCTGGTAAATGTCCATGAATCATTCCCCCTAGACATGCGGCTGAGGCCGCGAACCCTTGATCAGCGGGCACCCATGACGTTCCCGAGCACGGCCTTTCGCCCCTCGGTTAGCTTTGATTGATTATACTGTCGCACGACCGACACATCAAGTACCTCCTCGGGCCGTGCGCCTTTGTCCATCCTCACCACCCCGGCTCCACCTTCCGGCAGTTGCTGGGGTTCCCGCCGCCGGTTCGCCCTGGCCTTGCCGCCGACGATGGTAGAGCGGCACGATGGAGCTCACGCCAAGCCCACACAGGAAACAGTTTCTACCAACAACCACGCCGACTGCAAGAACTCCTGGCTGGGTATCTCTCGCCATCGTCCTCAACTGTCCCTTTTCAAAACACTCCTCAAGCGGCAGGTCCTTTTGGGTTTGACGCCCAAACACCACCTTTCCAAGTGAGGGGTGCAGGGGCAACCCCGTGCCCGGCCCCCAGCCCTTCGAGGAGATACTGGGGATTAACCCCAATTTCCAAACCCGGGCCCTCAACAGTCGCCTCCACTTCCTCGTAGACGTTGCCAATCTCCGGCGTCTGTGAGGTGACCGTTACCTTACCGTTGACCCCCAGCCTGATGGCGTTGGAGCCGTCCTTGGCGATCAGGGACGCCCGTTCGCTTCAGTCCAATTCAAGATATCTGCGCGACAGGCTCTTCTGATAACCGAATTACCCGGCTAATCGCTCCCGACGCCGGCGGCCACGTTATCCTCGACCTGAGCCTGCTCGGCGTCTTTGATTTCCCATCGGGCGCAGCGCCCGCCCCAGCGGGCCTTGACCTGCCCGTCAACCCGGAACTCGACCACTTCACAGAGATTGCTGCAGTGGGAACACTCGAAGCTACCGGTGCGGTATTCAGAATTAGTCAAGCCGAACCCCTTGAAACGAGTCCGAAGGCCCAAGGCGATCTCTTCCGAGGCCAGGACCGCCGCCCCGATGGCACCCATGACGCTAAAGTGTTCCGGAACCGAGACCTCGACCCCCAGGTTGTCGGAGAAGGCCCTTCTCAGGCCGATGTTGGCCGCCACCCCGCCCTGGAACATGATCGGGGGCTGGATGTCCTTGCCCTTGCCGACGTTGTTGAGGTAGTTCCGCACCAGAGCCTCGTTCAAGCCGCTGATAATGTCAGCCATGGAATGCCCGGCCTGCTGTTTATGTATCATGTCCGACTCGGCGAAGACCGAGCACCGCCCGGCAATCCGGCAGGCGGTTGAGGACTCAAGGGCCAGGGCCGCGAACTCTTCTATGCTCAGGTTCAGCCGGGCGGCTTGCTGGTCCAAAAACGAACCCGTGCCGGCGGCGCAGACCGAGTTCATGGCGAAGTCAACCACGACCCCGTCACGGATGACGATGATCTTGCTGTCCTGGCCGCCAATCTCAATGACTGTCCGCACCTCAGGGTTGATGTGCATCGCCGCCACTGAGTGGGCGGTGATTTCGTTCTTCACCACATCGGAGCCGATGACCATATCGGCCAGGTTCCGGCCGCTGCCGGTCGCTCCCACGCCAAGTATCTGCAGGTCGGGGCCCCGGTGTATCAGCTCTTTCAGACCGCTGACTATCGTCTTGATCGGCTGACCCCGGGTCCTGAGGTAGAGAGCCTCCCTGACCTCGAGGTCTTCATCGAGAACTACAATATTGGTACTGACCGAACCAACGTCAACTCCCAGATAGCCGCGCATGTTTTTCCTCCCTGGCCGCTGGGGCCGGCTTGCTTTTTGATGCCCGGCCCAGCTTGCGTTTCCGACGCTGGATCAAATCGACGAAGGCCTCGAGCCTGGTTTGAAGGCCAGCCTCGCCCGCCTGTTCGTCCAAAAAAAGAGACAGGACAGGAATACCGTGATCCTCGCTGACCTTGCCCAACAGGCTCTTGCTGACCAACTCCGGCATGCAGGTGAACGGGGCGAGCTGGATCAGCCCGTCCCATCCGGCCTTCCCCCAGGCGGCGGCTTTGCCGAGTGTTTCCATAGCATGCCCGCCGATCTCGGTTGATAGATATGGAAGGGCATCATGCCGGTAATGCCGCCCGGGGTTGATCCCGATCGCACCGAGGAAGATATGGTCCATTACCCAGTCGGAGAGGTAGACCGTCCGCTGCACCTGGACGCCCATCTCCCCCAGGCGTTCCTGGATCCGGAGATTGACCCAGGGCTCGATGATGAAGTAAATCTCGCCGATGATCCCTATCTTGAGTGGTTTACTTGAGGCATCGACCGGAATGGCGGCAAATTTCCGGCGAATCAACGCCCGGGCCTGGCGCAGCTCGAAGACTGTTTTGGCCCGTTCAATCAGCCGGATCGACTCCTGGTAAACCCGGTTAGCGTCTCCCCGCTTGACCTCAACCGGTCGGATCCGGCAGGCCTCCCGTTCGGCCTCGTCGCAGGCCTGGAGCTTACGCCAGGCAAAGTAGATGGCCGAGATCACCTGCCACCGCCCCCGTCCGTTGGCCAGGGCCTGGACACCGAGATAAAACTGGCTGTTGCTTTTTTCGGCCGTCTCGACGGTAATGCAACGAAACTTGTAACCCAAGCTTTTGAGGATCTCTGACTGGGTCTGACCGTAATAACCGAAGCGGCAGGGCCCCCGCCCTCCAGCCACGACGATAGTATCAGCGCCCTTCTCGAAGGCCTCAATAAAGTTCCCGAGGTTGACTTTAAATGGCAGGCAGGCGTATTCCGGCGAGTGACGCACTCCGATCTCAAGAGTCCGGCGGCTGATCGGCGGCGGTTCAACAATCTCGAGGCCGAGCCGGGAGAAAAGCGCCCTTAGCCCAACGTTGAGGTTACCCATGTGAGGGTAGGCTAGCTTCACGCCGGACCCTCCTTTTGATCATATCAACAAAGGCCTCGACCCGGGTGATCAGACCGGCCTCGCCGGTGTGCTCATCCAAGGTTAAGTTCATGTAAGGAAGGCCGGCCTCCCGGGCGGCGTTAACCAGGTAGGGCTCGACCATGGCGTCGCTGCCGCACCCGAAGACAGTCAAAAAGATCATTCCCCGGATGTCGCCCCGAGAGGCGAAGTGCAGGCCCGACCCGAGCAGTTTAGTCCCGAAGGTCCAAAAAAGCTCCTTGTTCAACCGGCTGGCGGTTTGAGCTTTGACCTCCTCAGACGTTACCGAGTCCGGCATCCAGACCCGGCACCCCATCGACTCGAGCCTGTCCACCAGTTGCATGGTGATGAATGAGTCGCAGGCGATGTAAGAATGGCTGACCAAGGCGATGTCCAGCCGTGCCTCCGGCTGCGAATCATTACGGTGCACCTGACCGATCGCCCGAGGGCCGCGCGACACGTAGCGAAGAGCCCGCCCCGCCGGCCACCCCTGGCGAAGCAGGTTCTCGTACTGCCGTTGGTATTCCAGGGCCCCTATAAAGGCTTCCCGGCATTCTTCTAACCCAGCCCCGATTGCCCGGCCGGCTTCAATGAAAGATGCCTCAAGTTCTGCCGGCTTGTGGTAAAGATCGATCAGGGGACGGATGAGCGGCGGCAGCCCGGAGATCGTCTTTTCGATGACGTCAGTCAGCCCGATGATCTTCGGGCAGAGGTATTTCTTGGGTTCCAGGCTTTTATGGATCGGGAGAAAGATCACGTCCACCCGGCCGGCCAGATCGAGC
>JBGFRN010000050.1:0-7825 GCA_041695105.1 Bacillota bacterium
CCAGATGCCCGGATCCCGCCGCAAGACTGCATACTCGCCGCTACGGTACTATGAGGGATTCGGGTTTGCCCTGGATGGTAATAAGTTAACTCTGAGCCTGGGAACCGGCCGTCAAGATGGTGTCAGGTCGGTCGCTGTCGCTTTACAGATGCGCCAGGACGTGGTTTTCCAGCGGGTCCGGAATGTCCTTATCACCTGCGACAAAGATCTTGGGCTATGCGCCCATCTGGTGGTAGAGGTCCAAGCCAAACAGCCGCTGGGGAGCCGCAAGGCAGCCGTCGATCTGGGTGAGACGCAGGCGATCACGGCGATGTTTGACGGTTCGGAACCCTTCCGAGAGGTGAAAATTTGTTCGTAGGCTAACGCAAACGAATCTTGGTCACAGCCAGCGGCCTGGCCTTCTGATCGTATAGGCAGATCTGGAAATCATCTTTATAAAAATACCGCTTGGTAAGTTTAAACAGGTGGCAGGCTCCAGGGCGGACGCGGCCGACCATCAGGGTTTGGTAGGCCCGGTAATGGCATTGTTGGGCTTCGGCGTTCAAACATAACAACACCAAGTTGTCCTTAAAGTTAAGCTCGTTGGCGTTGGGTACGGCGAGTTTCAGACGCATCATAACGTCGCGGCAATGGTCGGCGTTCTTTAACTCCGCCAGAGTAATCCCGGCCGGTTCGATGGCTGGGACCTGGGCCAAAACCAGGGTGTCTACGAAGATCGGTATGTATTCAACCGTCGGGTATTCATAGATTTCTGAAGGCTGGAGCCAAGAAGCCAAAGTGATCACCTCAGGCACATGGTATGCTCCGTCATTCGGCGTTGCCGTTAATTACGGTCGACGCCGAAAAATTTCACTAACATAGCAAAATCAATAGCGAAATCAGGCTCTTGTTACGGCCTAACCTCAATGCTATAATCAACGAGTGCCAGCGAACCGGGGTAAATCTGTGGAAATCAATCCACAAAAAACTTTTGACCGCATCTCTCACCTTGAGCTATAATAAATAAGCGCGTCAGGCAACTGATCGCTTCGGGCGAATAGCTCAGCGGGAGAGCACCTGCCTTACAAGCAGGGGGTCACAGGTTCGATCCCTGTTTCGCCCACCAAAAAGCTCCGACAGAGGGCTGTCATAACGGAGGCGTGGTGTAGTCGGCCTAACATATCTGCCTGTCACGCAGAAGAACGCGGGTTCGAATCCCGTCGCCTCCGCCATTTTAATGCCGCGGTAGCTCAGTCGGTAGAGCAGAGGACTGAAAATCCTCGTGTCGCCAGTTCGATTCTGGCCTGCGGCACCATCAGAAAAAGTAAGCCCCGCAAGGATTTGCGGGGTTTTTGTTTTGCGGCCATGTTCTTTGGTTCGGCGGTTGGGCGCTCTCGACTCACTCTTGCCCAGAAAATAGCTAACCGACTCACTTTGGACACCAAAACAATAATTTGTTACACGTGAAACAGGCCTCGGGCTTCGGTTCGGGGCTTTGTATCATCTTCGAAAAGGGTGACCAAGGACTCCATGAGAAGATGACCGTAACAAAGGCTGAGTCGGAGGTAAAGGACTATCCCTGTGGCTGAGATGGTCCGCCCGACCCAGACGGCCCCCTAGGGCTTGTCCCGCCCCAGCTTCCGAAAACATTGACTACCTGAGTTTGAGACTGCTGCTGCCGTTCCACCCAAGCGTGGATGGCAGCGGCCTTATTTTGGGCTCCTTTAGCAAAAATTGCTGAGGCAACGGAAACCAAAAAACCGAGAATCGTTGCCCACTGAGTCACGACTTCTAGACACCTTACCGATCGAAGTAAATGCTTTTTCCGCTGGCCGACATCGGTATCCCAACCACCACATGCCCATCAATCATCCCGAGCTGCCTGGCCACGACACCGGCTCGGTACATGATTCGGTTGTCGGCGTTCAATATGGAAGCGGTTTTTACGGCCGACCCCATGGCGATCCCGAAATCAACCAATCGCCAGGCGCAAACCGGGCCGATGAATTCGGGTCCTTCGTGCTCCTCCAGATCGGCACAGCGGCTGTTGCCGCAGGCGCCGCAATTGAGGCCGATGGTATCCGGGGCTTCGAGTGAGATCAACAGCAGGGCGTCTGATTCCCTGACGTTTTTACCGTCTCGGTCAAAATTCTTCTTCCCGGTTTTTTCGCCATACTTGACCATCTCATCGGCCAAGAAAGTCAGGTCGTTGCCTTCAATGACTTTGAGGGAGATGAAATCGCGTCCGGCCGCCTTGGGGGCCGTGCGAGCCGACAGGGCCATTAAGTCAGCCACTTGCTTCATGATTTCCTTCATAATATAATACCGCCTTTACTGGACTGTCCTAACATGAGTTTCCCGTTTTTTTCCTCTCAAGTCAAGGCGTCACCTGACGACCGAATGACTCCTCTTTTCATACCGATGGATGGAGGGAGGGAGTTAACTAATGGTCATCAGGCCAATATCCACTGCGGAAGTCCCCCAGGTTCTTGAGGCTTCGATTGGGACCACCTGGGAGTCGATGTCACGGGGCGAGCAGGCCATGACCGAATATGAGTCCCTGGGGCCCAGAGTGCGGTCTATTATTGACCGGCTCCTGGGGCTTGGCGGGACCATACTGGTGGCTGAAGTGGGAGGACGGTTGGCCGGGTACATCACTACCGGTGTCCTTCCCAATGACCTGACCGAAAGATTGGAGGGGATGATCTTCGATACCTGGGTTCACCCTTCTTGCCGGCGGCAGGGAGTCGGGAGTTCCCTGATCAGGGCCGCCGAGGACTACTGCCGGGATCAGGGGGCCACCCGGGCGACCATGGTTGTTGCTACCCACAACGATGCTTCCCAGAGGTCAGCATTGAAATCCGGATATCGGGCCGAGCGTGTCTGGTTCGGCAAGGACTTGCTCTAACCTCGAAGTAAACCGATATTTCCGGAACTTTCCGGTTTCAGTTTCAGTCCCAAAGTCCTATACTTTTAATAAGAATTGAAGTCCGCGCTCTGGAGTCCAGTGTGAATCCTCGCTCGGACTTTTATCTTGTTTATGAAATAACCGTTGACTGACGATGGACAAGAGATTTAGACTACAGTAGTAAGTGTCGAAAACGCACCAGGGGCTTGTGACATCAGTAACAACCAGTGTGCGGCAAACTGTAGGAAATGGCACTCATATCCTTTATCTTTTTTTAAGGAGGCGCCGAAAGCGTGCAGGCCTACTTCCCATTAGTCGCTTACATCGTGATCGCCGTGGCGATTCCAGTCTTGATCAGCGTGGTCATCGGCCTTCTCGGACCTCGCAAGCCTACCGCCACCAAGCTGATGGCTTATGAGTCTGGTTATCCGACCACCCCGCTGATGGGCCGGTTCCCACAGAAGTTCTACCTGGTAGCCATGCTCTTCGTCATTCTCGACGTTGAGGCCGCCAGCTTTTACCCGTGGGCGGTTCAGCTCAAGACTCTCGGGGTCTTCGGGCTGTACGAAATGATCGCTTTTGTGCTGGTCTTAGCCATCGGCTACGCTTATGTCTGGAAAAAGGGAGGGTTCTCCTGGAGATGAGCTCAAGCAAGAATCCTCGCGCCGGGCAGCCGGCCCCGCCAAAGGCGTCCCCCAAGGGAGCGCCCAATGCGGCGCACAAGGCTCCGGCTAAAGTTTCTCCTGTTGATGAATTGATCCAGGGCAACGACCAGTTCATGGTCACCACGGTGGATAAGCTGGTTCGCTGGGCTCAGTCGAACTCGGTCTGGCCGCTGACCTTTGGACTGGCCTGTTGCGCCATCGAAATGATGAACATAACGACCCCGCGCTATGATTCGGCCCGCTTCGGATCAGAGGTCTTCCGCGCCTCGCCTCGCCAGGGCGATGTGATGATCTTCTCCGGCCGCCTTTGCCACAAGATGCTTCCGGTGGCCAGGCAGGTTTATGACCAGATGCCCGAACCCAAGTACGTCATCGCCATGGGAGCCTGCGCCTCGACCGGCGGTGTTTTTGACAATTACGCCGTAATCCAGGGAGTCGACCAGTACTTTCCGGTCGATGTCTATATCCCCGGTTGCCCCCCGGCCCCAGAGGCCCTGCTCGACGCCATTCTTAAGCTCCAAAAGCTGATCCGCTCCGGAGCCGCCAAGGGAGGAGTCGCCGGCGAGCAGGCGCCCAAGGTTCCGAAGAAGGGGAGGGTTAAGAAGCATGCCTGATCTCTACCAGCTTCCCCCAGCCGGTGCCGCCGCGTCCGGACGTCAGACGGTCAAGGCCCAGATAATTCCCGAACTGGTCGGCCGGTACCCTGAAAAGGTGGCTGAGCTTCCCGAGGGAGCTGACATGCCGCAGATTCGGGTCTCGCCTGAGGTCTTCCGGTCGGTGGCCGAGAACCTCAAGGTCAAGGGTTTCAACCTGCTGGCCGACGTCACCGGAGCCGACTACCTGCCCCGCAAACCGCGTTTTGAATCCGTTTACCACTTTATGTCCTTCCCTTCGCTGATGAGGCTTCGGGTGAGGGTGCCCCTGGATGAGGAAAACCCGGAGGTTCCAACCGTCAGCGATCTCTGGGACAGCGCTATGGCCGCGGAACGCGAGGTCTGGGATATGTACGGCATCGTCTTCAGCGGGCACCCCAACCTGACCCGTGTCCTCAACCCGGATGACTGGGAGGGCCACCCGCTGCGCAAGGACTACCCGCTGCGCGGGCCGCGCGATGATTCGGCCGCCCCGCCCGCTGAACGCAATCCATTCGCGCCGATCAAATTCGAGAAGAAATAGGAGGGAGCCATGGGTCTTCAGAACATCAAACCGCTAAACGAAGATCACATGATCCTGTCCATCGGGCCGCACCATCCGTCGACCCACGGCGTGCTTCGCGTTGTGCTGGAACTGGACGGTGAGACGATCGTGCGGTCGTGGCCGGAGCATGGCTTTCTTCACACCGGCATCGAAAAACACGCCGAACACCTGACCTGGCAGCAGGCCATGACCGTGCTCGAACGCATGGACTACCTGTCGCCGATCTCGAACAACCTCGGCTACTGCCTGGCGGTTGAGAGGCTGCTCGGAATTGAGGCCCCGCCGCGGGCCCAGGTCGCCCGGGTAATTCTGGCCGAGTTGCAGCGCATCGCCAGCCATCTGGTCTGGCTGGGCACCGGCGGCCTCGACCTCGGTGCCATGAGTATTTTCTTCTATTGTTTCAACTGCCGCGAGTGGATTCTTGACATTATGGAAGAGACCACTGGCGCTCGAATGAACATGACCGCCTTCCGCGCCGGCGGGCTGCAACAGGATCTGCCCGAGAATTTCGTGGCCATGGTCAGGAAATTCCTCAAGGACTTCCCGCCTCACGTCAAGGATTTGCACTCCCTGCTCGACGCCAACCCGATCTTCAAGGACCGTCTGATCGGCACCAGCAAGATCTCGGCCGAGAAGGCGCTCTCGCTCGGTCTGACCGGCCCGAACCTGCGCGGTTCAGGCGTCCCGTATGACATCCGCAAGGCCTTCCCGTACAGCGGCTACGAGCAGTTCAACTTCTCGATCCCGGTGACGACCACCGGCGACAACTACGGCCGTTACTTGGTCAGGATGGCCGAGCTCGATGAGAGCCTCAGGATCATCGAACAGGCCCTGAACAAGCTGCCTGGCGGCGAATTCCGGGTCAACAATCCCAAGATAGCCCTGCCGCCCAAGAGCGAGGTCAAGGCCAACATGGAGGCCCTGATCCACCAGTTCAAGCTGGTTTCGACCGGGTTTGAGGTGCCCAAGGGCGAGATCTACCAGGCCGTCGAATCGCCGCGCGGCGAGATCGGCTTTTACGTTATTTCGGATGGCGGCACTAGGCCGGCCCGGGTACGGGTGCGCCCGCCGTCTTTCTATTCGGTGCACGCGTTGCCGTCGTTCATGGACGGCGAGCTGATCGCGGACATGGTGGCAGTGATCGCCAGCGCTGATCCGGTCTTTGGGGAGGTGGACAGATGAGTCATCACGATCACCATCACCAGGCGGCCCCGCCCAGGTGGCCGGCCGAGCGGGCCGAAGAGGTCAGGTACTTCGTCGAGCGCTATCCCGATAGCCGTTCAGCGGTCGGGATGCTCCTGCATCTGGCCATGGAGGAGAGAGGATACGTCGACCGGCTCGATATCGAGGCCGTCGCCAAGATCCTGGATTTGACCCCGGCCTACGTGGAATCATTCGTGTCCTTCTACGCGATGTATCACCGGCATCCGATCGGAAAGTACATTCTGGTCGTCTGCACCAATCTTTCCTGTCATGTCTGCGGGGCCAGCGTCCTGATGAACCACCTGCAGAAGGCGCTCGGCATCAAGAACCTGGAGACCACCCCCGACGGTCTCTTCACCCTGGAAGGAACCGCCGAATGCCTGGCTGCCTGCGACGCCGGGCCGGTCCTCCAGGTTAACACCCAGTACTTCCTCCGGGTTGATCCGGCCAAGGCCGACGCGATCATTGCCGCCCTGCGGGCCGGGGACAAGGCGGCCATCGCCGCCCTGGCCGAGCATCCCGAGGCGGCCGGCATCCTGATCAAAGACGAGCTGGCCGAGCGAACCGCCTAGGGAGGAGGAGAGCAATGCAGAAATTCGAACCCGTACTGACTCAGGGCATGTGGGAGCTCGACCTGCGCGACATCAACGTCTACGAAAAGCAGGGCGGATACCAGGCTCTTCGCAAGGCCCTGAAGAGCCTCAGCCCGAATGACGTCGTTCAGGAGGTACTCAACTCCGGCCTTCGTGGGCGCGGCGGTGCCGGCTTCCCGACCGGGCGCAAGTGGACCTTCCTTCCTAATAATGGCCGCCCGCGCTACCTCTGCTGCAACGCCGACGAATCCGAACCGGGCACCTGTTCCAACCGGCCGTTGATTGAGCGTCATCCCCACCAATTGATCGAGGGCATCCTCTGTTCGGCCTACGCCATCGGTGCCGCCAAGTCGTTTATCTACATTCGCGGTGAGATGAAGTGGGGCTACGAGCAGCTTGTCAAGGCAATTGAGCAGGCCCGGGCCAAGGGCTATCTTGGCCAGAACATCATGGGCTCCGGCTGGGATCAAGAGATCATCGTCCATCGCGGCGCCGGCGCTTACGTCTGCGGCGAGGAAACCGCCCTGCTAAACTCGCTGGAGGGCCGCCGCGGCGAGCCGCGCCTGAAGCCGCCCTTCCCGGCTGTTGAGGGCCTTTACGCCATGCCGACGATCGTCAACAACGTCGAGACTCTCTCCAATGTCCCGCACATAGTCAACCGCGGGGCCGATTGGTTCAAGTCGGTTGGCACGGAAAAAAGCCCTGGCACCAAGGTCTTTTCGATCAGCGGTCTGGTTAAGCGACCGGGCAACTACGAGCTGCCGCTGGGCACCACGCTGCGCGAGGTTATTTATGACGTCGCCGGCGGCATGCTCGACGGCCGCAAGTTCAAGGCCTGCCAGCCGGGTGGCGGCTCCTGCCCGCTTCTGGTCGAGCAACATCTGGATATTCCCATGGATTTTGAAAACGTGGCTGCCGCCGGCTCGATGCTCGGCACCGCCGGCGTCATGGTCTACGACGATACCGTCTGCATGGTCCAGGCTGGCCTGGTTCTGTCCCGCTTCTACCGCAGCGAGTCCTGCGGCCAGTGCACGCCATGCCGCGAAGGCATGCGCTGGCTGAACAAGATCCTCGAGCGGGTGGAGTCCGGACGAGGCAAACCCGAGGATATCCAAATGATCCTTTCGCTCAACAAACAGATCGCCGGCAACACCATCTGCGTGCTGGCCGACGCCGGGCTGGGTTACATCGTTTCGGCCCTAAAGTACTTCCCCGAAGAATTCGAACGGCATATCGCCGGTCGCGTCTGCGGTGGCGTGGAGGTGCATTCGGCGTGAGCG
>JBGFRN010000139.1:0-7633 GCA_041695105.1 Bacillota bacterium
CACACTCGGGCTGGCCTTCTTGACTACGTTGTTCGGCGCTATTATCTCGTTATTCCTCGGGCTTTTCGCGGCACAAAATCTATCATCCAGGGGAGTCTCGCAGGTCATTCGTGGTTGTGTCGCCTTTATCCGAGCCGTGCCCACGGTTCTGTGGGTACTGATTTTTGCGGTTTCGGCTGGCCTCGGCGGCGTCGCCGCCGTGATCGGGATGACCTTCCACACCGTCGGTTACCTGGTTAAGGCTTACTCCGAGTCGTTCGAAGAGGTCGATAACGGGGTTATCGAAGCGTTGAAGGCCAGCGGCGCCGGCTGGTGGCAGATCGTCTTTCAGGCGGTCATCCCGTCATGTATGACGTACCTGCTATCGTGGACCTTCCTCCGGTTTGAGGTCAACTTCGGCGTTGCGGTAGCGATGGGTGCCGCGGCTGGTGCGGGCGGAATCGGTTACGATATGTTTATGGCCAGCGGCTTTTACTTTGACTTACGTGAAGTCGGCGCCATCACCTACTATATCTTGGCTGCCGCGATTATCTTCGAGCTAATCGTTGTATGGCTCAAGCGCAACCTGCGTGTAGCCGCATAGCCGGCGAGGAAAGGAGAGTTGGCGTGACGGAGGCCCAGATAAGCAGTATACTCGCCCGTTCCGAGATCAAAACCCTCAGCGAGATGGCGGAGCAGGTGACTCGGGAAGGCGGCTACGCGGTGCTCCAGCCACCGGCCTCTGGGATGATCATGATGCAGGTGACAGAGACCGTCCAACACCAGCTATTCTTAGTTGGTGAAGTTCTATTCACCGAATGTGAGGTTCGGGTAGGGGATGCGGTCGCCCGGGGCTATGCCTTGGGCGAAGATCCGGAACGTGCGCTCGGTTCAGCCATCATCCGGGCGGCGCTGGCGGGCGCGGGTCACCCCTTGCTCCCTCGGATCCGTCAATTCCTGGAGGAGCAGGCCGGCGCGATTGCAGCCGAAAAAAGGTTTGTAGATGCCCTTGTGGCGCGGACGAAAGTACAGTTTGAAACCTTGGAGGATCAAGATGCGGAGCACAAGGGAAGTCGCCTTTGATTCCGTTCAGCATAGCCAGCGAGTCTTCCGGCAGGTGCTCGATGCCATGGCCCGGCCGGGCAAGGTGGTTTCCCTGCCCCTCGCCGATCTCTCGGTACCGGCACCCTGGCCACCTGCTGTGGGCCTGATCGCCCTGACACTCTTGGACCAGGAGGTTATGTTTGCTGCGGTCGGTGCCGGAGCAACGGAACTGACCGCCTATCTCCAGCACAATACAGCTTCCAGGGCGGCGGCTCCGGAGAGCGCCGAGTACGCCTTTGCCCACGGCCAGGATCCGGCCGTGCCATCGCTCATCCTTGCGCTTCATCCGGGCACCCTTGAGGAGCCCCATCTGGGGGCGACACTCATCCTCGCTGTTAACGGACTTGGGGAGGCCGCCGCGGAAGGCGCTCTCTGTCTGAGCCTGGCTGGTCCGGGAATCGACGGGGAGCGGCAGTTAAGGGTCTCGGGCCTCCGCGCGGACGTGCTGGCGGCACGCTCCGCTGCAAACGAAGGGTTTCCGGTGGGCATCGATCTGGTAATGGCCGACCGCCGCGGATGTGTGCTGGGAATCCCCCGTACCACCCGCTGTCGTGTGGAGGGATAAGAGAGATGGGATATGTCGCGATCAAGGGCGGCGCGGGGGCGATCACTGCCGCCGCCGGGTTTGCCGAATACCTTCGCACCAAGGGCGGGGGCGACCCTCTGGCGGTGGCCCAGATCCGTGACCAGCTGCGACTGGCGGTCGACCGGGTCATGGGCGAGGGCTCGCTCTATGCGCCTGACCTCGCGGCGTTGGCCCTGAAACAGGCCGAAGGCGACGTGGCGGAAGCCGCCTTCATCATCCGTGCCTACCGTTCCACCGTCCCGCGGCGGGGCGTCTCCCTGCCGGTGGACACCCTAGAAATGAACGTTATTCGCCGTATTTCCGCAGCGTTCAAAGATATTCCCGGCGGTCAGATTCTCGGTCCGACCCGCGACTACACCGTGCGCCTCCTGAATTTTGAACTGGCCGGAGAGAGCCCGGCCCATGTCCAGGCGTTTCTCGACGAGTACCTGAAGGATTTGCCCGCCGAACGGCGCTCCCATGCCCATACGTTCTCCCACGTGGTCGACCTGCTCCGGGCTGAAGGGTTAATGGCTGCTCCGGAAGGAGGGCCAGTACCGCAAGACATCACTCGCCAGCCCCTCACCTTTCCGGCCCCGCGGCCGGCCCGGCTCCAGGCCATGGCTCGTGGTGAAACGGGTGCTCTCGTCTGCCTGGCTTACTCAAACCAGCGCGGTTTTGGCAGCATTCACCCGGCGGTGGGTGAACTGAGGGTCGGGTACGTCCCCCTGTGTTGGGAGCCGGTGCCGGGAGCCGGGCCCGTCGACCTCGGTGATGTGCTGGTAACCGAGGTCCAGGTGATCTCCGAGCATTACGAGGCCGCCGCGGGAGGGCTGCCCCAGTTCACGCTGGGCTATGGCCTCTGCTTTGGCCACAACGAGTCCAAGGCCATCGCCATGGCGATGCTGGATCGGGCCATGGAGCAGGGCGGCGACGCACCGTCAAATAGCGAGGAATTTGTCCTGTATCACACCGACGGGATCGAATCCGCCGGCTTTACAAACCACTGGAAGCTGCCTCACTACGTCACGTTCCAGTCGGCCTTGGACCGGCTGCGCAAGGCCCGGCAGAAAGAGGGTGAGCCCGCTGCGGCATTATAACTTCGCCTTCCTTGACGAGAATGACAAGCGGGAGATCCGGCGCCGGATCCTCAAGGCGGTTGCGATTCCTGGCTACCAGGTGCCCTTTGCCTCGCCGGAACTGCCCATTGCTCGGGGCTGGGGCACTGGCGGCCTGCTGGTCACCATGGCGACCATCGGGCCGGATGATGTGCTCAAGGTGATTGACCAGGGGTGCGATGCGGTGGTTAACGCCGTCAACTTGCGCCAATTCCTGGTTGCGATGACCGGCGTGAAAGAGACCATCGATACCACCGAGGCCACTCTGATCCAGACCCGGCACCGCATCCCCGAACTCCCGCTGCGAGAAGACCAGATCCTGGTCTTCCAGGTGCCTTATCCGGATGTGTTATACCGGGTGGAGCCCAGGGTGGAGAAGGCCAGGGAGATGCACGCCGAGATGGATTACCGGAAGCTATGGGTACGGCTTTACGAGGATATCGTGGAGTTCAAGGAAATCACCATCGGTGCCCAGTACCCCGTGCTGGTGCATGGACGCTACGCTATGAATTCCTCGCCGGTTCCCAGGTGGGATCTGCCCAAGATGCATATGGCGGAGACGCTATTTCTATTTGGCGCCGGGCGGGAGAAGCGGATCTATGCGGTGCCCCCTTACACCCGGGTGGAACCGTTGGAATTTGAGGATGTCAAGTTCCGGGTGGAGGATTTTTCGGGGAAGGTGTGCGCCCGCTGTGGTTCGGGGCACTCCTTCCTGGATGAGGTGTGGAACAGTGCCACCGGCCAGCGGTACCATACCTGCTCGGACACGGCTTATTGCGACGGGCGGCGGAGGGGGGGTGAGGGTCATGCTGCGCGTGCGTGACCTGACCCGGATTTACGGCCCGGGCTGTGCCCGGTGTATCGAGTTGACCGGCCCGGGCGCGGGCAGCAACCGCTGCCTCCATTGCGGTTCGATCGTGGCCTGCGCGGGCATCGATCTCGACCTCGAGGCCGGGGAAGTGCTGGGGATCGTCGGCGAGAGCGGTTCAGGGAAGAGCACCCTTGTGAAGTGTCTCTACTTTGACGAGACCCCCACCTCCGGCGAGGCCTACTTGGACGTGTACGAGGAAGGGCGCACTAATCTCTTTGCGGTGAGCGCCCAGGCCCGGCGATATATCCGGAATCACCTCCTGGGCATGGTTTACCAGCACCCGCACCTCGGGTTGAACCTGGACCATTCGGCAGGCGGCAACATCGCGGAGAAGCTGCTCATGGCCGGACTCTTCCACGTTGGCAAGATCCGGGAGCGCGGCGCAGGGTTGCTCTCACGAACCGAGGTCCCGGTGGACCGGATGGATGAAAGGCCGCGCCGCTTCAGCGGCGGAATGCAGCAGCGGGTGCAGATCGCGAAGGCGCTGGCCAACAACCCGCCGCTGCTGCTGCTGGACGAGTTGACGACTGGGCTGGATGTCTCGGTACAGGCGCGCGTTCTTGACCTTGTACGTTCCCTCCAGCGGGAGATGGACATCGCCATGCTGGTCGTTTCACACGATTTCGGCGTGGTCCGGATGCTGACCCACCGCACGGCGGTCATGAAGAACGGGCGCATCGTCGAACTGGGCCTGACCGATCAGATTATGGAAGACCCGCAGCACAGCTACACACAACTGTTGATCAGTTCCCTGCTGTAGAAAGGAGGCCGCCGGGCATGAACGAGATCCTGCGCGTGGAAGGACTCCGCAAGCAGTTCACGCTGCATATGCTTGGAGGAATGGTCATCCCGGGCTGTATCGATGTCAGCTTCACCCTGAAGCCGGGACAGTTCCTCGCTATCACGGGGCCCAGCGGGAATGGCAAGTCGACGATCATCAAGTGCGTCTACCGGACGTACAAGCCGACCGCGGGCTCCATCTGGTACAGAAGTGAAGCGCTGGGACAGGTTGATCTGGCCTCTGTGCCTGACCATGACGTCGTCATGTTGCGCCAGCGGGAACTGGGCTACGTTTCCCAGTTCCTGCGTGTGGTCCCCCGGGTTCCGGCCGTGGAGATCGTCGCGGAGCCCATGCGGCAGCGTGGCGTCGCTGTGGAAGAGGCACTCCGGGCGGCGCGGGAAATCCTGCTGCGCCTCGGCATTCCCAATAGCCACTTTGATGCTTACCCGGCCAACTTTTCCGGGGGCGAACAACAGCGCGTCAATATCGCCCGGGCGGTGGTGGCCCGTCCCCGGCTCCTTATTCTGGACGAACCCACCGCTTCGCTGGACGGCCGGACCCGTAACGAGGTGGTGCGGCTGCTCGCTGAGCTGAAGGCTACCGGGACGACCATGGTCGGCGTCTTCCATGATCTGGAGACCGTAAGCCGCCTGGCCGACACGGTGCTCGGCATGAAGCAGGGGCGTGGATACACCGTCGCGTAAAAGGAGGCGGGTTGAATGATCTGGCTGGCCAATGCCTGTGTGGTTTTACCCGACCAGGTGGCGACTAGAGCGGCCGTCCGGGTGGAGGCGGGGCGCATCACCTCAGTGGCGCCGTGGCCAGACGGGCGGGGTGAGGTGATAGACGCCCGGGGGCAGTTTCTCTTCCCGGGTCTGATTGATATGCACAGCGACGCGATCGAGCGGGAGGCAATGCCCCGCCCTGGGACGGTCTGGCCGGCTTCCCTCGCCCTCGCTGAACTGGACAAGAAGCTCGCGGGCCATGGGATTACGACAATTTACCATTCGTTCTCGCTGAGCGGTGGCCTGGAACTGCGAGGCGACGACATGCTGATCGAGATAATTCGTTCTGTCCGCGCCTTCCGCCGTTCCCTGGTGCGCAATTTGGTCCATCTGCGGTATGAGGTAACCAACTTTCAGGGGTTGCCCATTGCTCGGAATCTAGTGGAAACAGGCTTTGTGAACCTGCTTTCCGTTATGGATCACACCCCCGGCCAGGGGCAGTACACCGACCCGAACCAGTACCGGAACTATGTCTCGAAGACGTACGGCGCGAAGCCGGACCAGATTGAGGCCATCATCGAAGAGCGCCGGCACCTGCGGCAACAGGTAAACAGGGCGGCGCTCTCTGAGTTGGTCTTCCTGGCCCGGAGCAAGGGAATCAGGGTTGCCTCGCATGATGATGACACACAAGCGAAGGTGGCAGAGCAACGGGCCTTAGGGGTATCGATAAGCGAATTCCCCATCACGATGGAGGCGGCTAGTGCAGCCCGCGACCTGGGCCTCCACGTGGTGGTCGGGGCGCCCAACGTGGTGCGAGGCGGTTCCCACAACAATAACCTGCGGGCCGAGGAGGCCGTTGCCGCGGGTTTCGCGGACATGCTCTGTTCTGACTACTATCCCGCTTCCATTCTGATTGCCATTTGCAGGCTCGTCTCCAACGGGATCATGGATCTGCCCGGGGCGGTCCGGCTGGGCACTCTCAATGTAGCCCGGGCGGTAGGGCTGGACGATTTGGGTTGCATCGAGCCCGGCAAGCGGGCCGACCTGATTCTTGTCGATTGGGAACCGGGCAGGGATCCCCTGGTGACCATGACCATGGTGGGTGGCCGGATCGTCTATAGCGTTAGCTATGAAGGCAATGCCCTGATGGCGGGGGTGTGTTAGACGCTCCTCTTGAAGCAAGTTGACCTGAGATTGGCTGAAGCGGCAGCGATCCGGGCGGCCGCCGCCGCGGGCGGGGTGGTCCAGAAGATGCGAGGGATGCCCCTGGACATAGGCACGAAGGCGCACCCGACGGATCTTGTCACCACAGCGGACAGGGAGGCTGAGTCCGCCATCCGGCAAATGCTGGCGGATCAGTTTCCAGACATCCCGGTCGCCGGCGAGGAAAGTGGCGGCCATATTCCAGATGCTGGACCGTGCTGGGTCGTCGATCCTCTGGATGGCACTGGGAATTATGTGGCTGGGCTTCCTTTTTATTGTGCATCGGTTGCGTTGATCTGGGACGGCAGGCCGGTGGTCGCCGCCATCTGCGCTCCGGAACAGGAGGAGATGTTTTCAGCTTCCGCGGGAGCCGGGGCCAGGGTGAATGGGCAACCGATTAGGGTTGCCGCCGGTTCAGATCTGACCCGGCTGGTTGTGGCGGCCCGGCCGTCGCTGAACCGCAATACAGGCCGCGTAGATAACCTGGTGGAGTGTGCCGCCCTGGCGTCCGCATCCCTGGGTGTTCGCAGCCTGGGCACGTCCGCGCTCGAACTGGGTTGGGTCGCCTGCGGCCGTCTCGGAGCATTCTATCATCCCCGGCTTTGTCCATGGGATGTGGCGGCGGGCGCGCTCCTCGTGGTGGAGGCCGGGGGCTGCGTTACCAGGGCAGACGGGAGCGGAGTTAAGTGGACGAGCGGCCAGGCCTTAGTTGCTTCCAATGGGGCGACGCACGCGGAGCTTTTGGCCAGGGTAGGATGTGAGTGAACGACCTCTCTTTTCAGGCAGGCAATTGACCAACCCCGTCTTTAGTTGGAAGGCGGGGTTCTTGTTTTCTGGGGGAAACTATTCACGCTTCGAACCTTATGCTATGATAAAAATGATTGCTACATTAAAAACTTTAAGCAAATATTAATCAATCGTCCCCAAGGAGGATAAGTTGCATCTCAAGCTCAGGGACAAGATTCTCCTAGGTTTTGGTTTAGTTTTTATAGTCAACCTAATGTCAGTGTTTTACGGGACGATTATTTTTATTAATATTGAATCAAAAGCGCTTTCAATTGAAAAAAAGTGGGTGCCTGTCACTCGTTTGGTTCGGGATCTGACCAATGACCTGCAGGAGATCCGGTCGGATAATCTCGGGCACGTCATTTTTGATCAGGCCGAAGCGATGAAGGCTTTTGAGAACCGGCGGGGCAAAGTCGTGGCTAGAGCCACGGCCAACCTTGGAGTCCTAAAAGCCCACCTGGCCGGAACCGAGCACGAAAGCCTGGCCGATCTGTTTGGGAG
>JBGFRN010000095.1:0-7584 GCA_041695105.1 Bacillota bacterium
ACCAATGACCCGAGCAGCGTCGCCTGATAGGCGGCGCTGTAGCTTTTCCACCCCGGAATGGTCAGGTCAAGGATTACCTGGTCTCCCACTACCCGCATCGATTTAATCCAGGTATTCCTGGAGAACCCCTGCAGGCTGCCGGGCTGGCGCGGTCCGTCGATCAGGTGAGCCATCGCCTGGCGGAAGACGTCACCGCTGGCATTGACGGTGCGAGTCTCCCCGATCAGGCGCAAGGGGTTGTCGCGAGCCGGAAAGTAAACCTTCACTGGCCGCCGGCTGTTTTCTGGGATTCCGGCCTCTTCTGACGCCGGCCAGCGGTATTCGTCTACCTGGTGAACGCTTCCCAGCGGGTTCAGGTTAAACCTGACCTCGCTTTTGTCCTTTAGTATCTCGCGCCCAACTAGGGCGACATCGAAGACGATTTGCCCCGATGAGTCTTCCTGATCCTCTTTTGGGTCCGTGGCGGTGAATTGGACCCTGACGTCCCCGTTGAACCAACCGATCTTTTCAATCTTGACGCCGTAGCCATCACCGCGCTTAAGCCCTCGGGACACGACGATTAGCAGGTACTGGTCAAAATCAACGTTGGAAATCGAGGCGCTTGAGGTAATTGCTAAAAAGGCGGGCTCGGAGCTGAGACCGAGGGCTTGGGCGGTCACTTTGGCGGTTTGAAACTGGATCGGGTCAGTCTTAAACAGGTCTAATTGTATTAAGGCGCTCTTGAGCCCGGTCATGTCGACCAGTTCAGGGAGCGCCTCTGTTTGACTGTAATAGGCTTCCTGGTAGACTTGTCGAAAGGTTGGGATCGGGTCATCCAGGCGCTGCGAGCGGCAGCCAGAGATCAGAAGCAGCAAGGCCAGGATAATTAAGCCCAAATTCCTGGCTCTCACGCTTCCCCTCCTCCCGAAATAAAAGGATAACACCATAAAAATTATAACATGCCATATTTGAAGTGAACACGGCGTAGCTGATGTCGTGGGCGTGGCTGATTTTACATAAAGGATGTGCCCGTGAATCGTCGAATTTCTCAAGGCAATATAACGGCGGGATCAAAAACTCTTACAACCAAGGGGAGTCGGCGCTTTTGGCGGGCGAACTCGAATCTAACCGCGTCTCACTGCGGCCCTTGACCAAGCAAGATCTTGAGATTCTTCAGGTTTGGGACCAGGACGAGGAAATCAGGAGCCTTCAGGGCAAGAGGTTTGCCGGGATCCAGGTTGACGAATGGTTTGGACCGTACCAACAGGGACGAGGAATTGCCATGGCGGTAGTCACCGGGAACCGGGTGATCGGGGACATTGAGCTCCAGAATATCAACTGGAGGCGCGGTGAGGCCGAATTGAGGATTTGCCTCGGGGACAAATCCCAGTGGAACCTGGGCCTGGGGACCGAGGCGGTCAGGCTGATTACCGGCTACGCCACCGTCACCTTGGGGTTGAAATCGGTTTATCTCAGGGTCTATGTCTCAAACACCAGGGCTATCCAGTGCTACCGGAAATGCGGCTTCCGCCCGGTTGGGCTCCTGAGGAAGGGAACCCGGGGGGAGGACGATATCCTTCTGATGGTCTCCGAGCTCCGCTCTCGCCGGCTGGCTGCCAATGGAACGGGTTAACCTTGTTGGAGATATGGATTCACTAGCTTGACGGCTTGGTTCAACCGCTCTTGACACCGGAGGTAGAGTTCTTTTGCCTCCGGGTTTTTTGTTTCCAGTGCGAAACTGGCGAGGTCAGCCGAGCATTTTTTTAGCACCGCCAGCATCTTTTGGTTATCCTTCGGTTTGGTCACCGGGGCAACGTCGTTCTTGAGATCAAGGTGGAGCGAGCCCTGGTCGCCGGCCTGAGCCAGGACGACGTCTTTGAGCTTCTTGACCCCTTGTTTGTGCAGCTCCCGCATCAGCCACGATTCCGAGAGCCCCAGGGCCGAGAGGTTCTCTTTCCGCACCTTTCCGTCAGCCACGACCGTCCGGGGCAGGGTGCTGGGGGGCACCCGCAGGCCCAAGGTCTGAGGCGTGATCGGCAGAACCTCGGCCTTTTTGACCACGCTGAGTCCCCCGTCAGGCTCCAGGATGGCAAATTCGACGTCGGCCAGCTTGGCGACGTTCTTTTCACGCAGTAATTGGGTCAGGCGGTCAATATTGACTTGGGCCTTGGCCAGATTTTGTTCCTGGATCTTACCTCGGTCGATCAAAACCCTTGGCCGGCCGGAGACAATAGTCCTGAGCCAGGGGAACTTCAGGGCGGCCATGGCGATCAGCCAGTGCAGCCCGATCCAAGTGGCGGCGGCTAATACCGCGATCCAGAGACTGCTCCGGTAGTCGGTCAGGGAGTTCCCGATGATGGTGCCGATGGTAATGGCGACCACCAGATCCAGGGTGGTCAGTTCTCCTGCCGTCCTGGATCCCCCCAGCCTGATGACGGCCAGGAAAACAAAGTACGCCAAAGCCCCTCTCAAGATCACGGCTAGGGCGGTCATGTCTGGGGAGCGCCCGGTAACCTGGCTCCAAAGGTCAGTCAATGTATCTCACCCTCCCACGGAGCCATGACGCCATCGCTGGCGACGTACTGTGGTTCGTCGCGGATGACCTGTCTCAGGCGTCCCCGCAGCTCCTTGATGGTAATCTCAATCATTCTTGATGCGTCGTCGAAGTCCCGGGTCATTTTCTCGTCTTGAGTTTGGGCCGTCTTAGTCCGGAAATCCTGTTCCAGGCCCATCAAAGTTATTATGCAGGTCTCAAGGCGGTTGGCAACCGTCACGTCTCTGTTCCTCCAGGCGGGAAAGGACCCCCGGTGGGGTCCTTTGAATTATGACTGGCGGTACTGGGGTTCTTCGGACTGGATCTCCTGAACCCGCTGGCGGATGGCCTGGGCGATCTGCTCGGTCTGCTGGGCATATTGCTGGTACATTTGCTTGGCCGCCTGATTCTGAGTGTCAAGGGAGAAAGTCCTGAGGTTAGCGGCCGCGCCCTCGAGGCTGGCCAGGGTCTGCTGAATCTTGGTTCCAACAGTCACTGTTATTTTTCCCTCCTTTCACTGAGCCATAGGATTTGCCTTTAAGGGGCGCGAAATCCGGAGTCTTTTGTCGTTGGCCCCGTGAACTGGTGGTAAAACTGGTGGTAAAGTTGACAGGTCGCGGGGCGGGAGTTATCATGATGCTTAGTTGCAGAATTGGGATGCTTAATTGCAGAATTGGCGATGAGGGAGAGGGTGAGCCCCTGACCCGCCCAAGAGAGGGAGACCCGCGGCAACGTGGCTGAAAGGCCTCCCGATGGGAAGGGTTCACGGTCGCTCCCGAGCCGCCGGAGCGAAAGGTTCTGGTCCGGCCATCTGGCTGGGGGAAGCCTGGTAGTCCGGCCGGTTCGGCCCGTTATGCCGGATAAAGCGCCTCTGGAATGCCCTGGCCGCTGGGCCGGGCTTTCCCGGGGAATGTAAGGTGGTACCGCGGCGGGAAGCCCGTCGTCCTTTAGGGACGGCGGTTATTTTTTTATGAGGTGAAGAGATGTCCAACATCCCGACGACCTATAATCCCAAAGAAGTCGAAGATCGCTGGTATCAGTGGTGGGAGGAGCAGGGCTACTTCCGGGCTGAGGCCGACCGGTCGAAGGAGCCGTTTTCGATCGTCATTCCCCCTCCGAACGTCACCGGCCAGCTTCACATGGGCCACGCCCTCGACAACACCATCCAGGACATTCTGATCCGCTTCAGGCGCCTGAGGGGCAACCCGACCCTCTGGCTGCCGGGTACCGACCACGCCGGCCTGGCCACTCAGATCAAGGTCGAGGAGGAGCTGCGCAAGGAGGGACTCTCCCGCCACGACCTGGGCCGCGAGGCCTTCGTCGACCGGGTCTGGGAATGGAAAGAGAAGTACGGCAGCACGATCATCAACCAGCTCAAGAAGCTAGGGGCGTCGTGCGATTGGTCGCGCGAGCGCTTTACCATGGATGAGGGCTGTTCCCGGGCCGTGCGCGAGGTCTTCGTGCGGCTGTATGAGAAGGGCCTGATTTACCGCGACAACTACATAGTTAACTGGTGCCCGCACTGCCATACCGCGCTTTCCGATATCGAGGTTGAGCACGAGGATGCCAACGGCCGGATGCACTACATTCGCTATCCCCTTGAAAACGGCCAGGGATTCATCACCGTGGCCACCACCCGTCCCGAGACGATGCTGGGCGATACGGCGGTGGCGGTCAACCCGAGCGACGACCGCTACCGGGGCCTGATCGGCCAGTTCCTGGTCTTGCCCATGGTTGGAAGGCGCATTCCGATTATCGGTGACGACTACGTCGAATCCGAGTTCGGGACTGGCGCGGTTAAGATCACCCCGGCCCATGATCCGAACGACTTTGAGATGGGCCGCCGGCACAACCTGCCGGAGGTTAGGGTCATCGGCCCCGACGGCCGGATGACGGCTGAGGCCGGCGCGGCCTACGCCGGGTTGGACCGCTACGACTGCCGCGGGAAGCTGCTCGGCGATCTGCAGGCCGGCGGCTACCTGGCCGAGATCAAGGAACACGCCATGTCGATTGGGTCTTGCCAGCGCTGCGCCACGGTCGTCGAACCCTTGATCTCAACCCAGTGGTTTGTGAGGATGAAGCCGCTGGCCGGGCCGGCCATGGAGATCGTCAAGAACGGCACCGTCCAGTTTGTGCCCGAGCGTTTTATCAAAATCTATCTCAACTGGCTCGAAAACATCCGCGACTGGTGTATCTCTCGCCAGATCTGGTGGGGCCACCGCATCCCGGCCTGGTACTGCGAGGATTGCGGGGAGATGGTCGTGGCCGTCGAGTGGCCCGAGCGCTGCCCGAAGTGTGCCTCACAGCGCCTGGAGCAGGACCCTGACGCCCTCGACACTTGGTTCAGCTCGGCCCTCTGGCCGTTCTCAACCATGGGCTGGCCCGAAAAGACCGAGGATCTGGCCTACTTCTACCCGACCTCGGTCCTGGTTACCGGTTACGACATCATCTTCTTCTGGGTCGCCCGGATGATCTTCATGGGCCTGGAGTTCACCGGCCGCGAGCCGTTTAAGTACGTCTTCATCCATGGTCTGGTTCGCGACAGCCAGGGGCGTAAAATGTCAAAATCCCTTGGAAACGGCATCGACCCGCTCGACGTCATCCGCGACTACGGGGCCGACACCCTGCGCTTCACCCTGGTGACCGGCAACTCGCCGGGGAACGACATGCGCTTTTACTGGGAGCGAGTCGAGGCCAGCCGCAACTTCGCCAATAAACTCTGGAACGCTTCCCGCTTTGTAATGATGAACCTGGAGGACTTTGACCCCGCTCAACCGCTGGGTAACCGCCCGGATGGCTGGGAGCCGCCGCTGACAGAGGCCGCGGCGGCCGGGGCTGGGGGTGCCGGGGCCACGAGTGTCGGGGCCACGAGTGCCGGGGCCGAGGTTGGGTCGGGGCTGGCCCTGGCCGACCGGTGGATCCTCTCCCGCTGCAACCAAGCGGCCCACGATGTCGGGCGCCTGCTCGAGCGGTTTGAACTGGGGGAGGCGGCCCGGGTGATCTATGACTTCCTATGGGATGAGTTCTGCGATTGGTATATCGAGCTGGTCAAACCGCGGCTGTACGGGGGCAATCAGGGCGGGGACGGACCGGGTGATTCGGGACCGGTTGATCCGGCGGCCCTGGCCTCACGCCGGGCGGCCCAAGCGACCCTGAGATATGTGCTTGATCAGACCCTCCGAATGTTGCACCCCTTCATGCCCTTCATCACCGAAGCCATCTGGCAGGCCCTGCCCCATCGAGGGGAGAGCGTCATGGTTTCGGCCTGGCCGGAGTACCGTGATGATTTGAATTTCCCCGAGGCCGAGCGGCACCTGGCCCTGGCCCGGGAGGTCATCAAATCGATCCGAAACTTGCGGGCCGAGATGAATGTTCCGCCCGGCAAGAAGGCGGAGATTATCCTCCGGCCGCTGTCGGAGGAGGCCCAGGCCTCGCTTGGGCTGACCGCCGCCCACATCAAACACCTGGGTTACGGTTCCGACCTTAGGATCCTGGCTCCTGGCGCGGCCAAGCCCGAGCAGGCGGTTGCGGCTGTGGCCAGCGGGGCCGAAGTCTACCTGCCCCTCAAGGATCTGGTCGACGTTGAGAAGGAAACCGCCCGCCTGACCAAAGACCGCGAGGCTGCCCTGCGCGACCTGGAGAAGCTCCGTGCCAAGCTGGGCAACGAAAGCTTTTTGGCCAAGGCTCCTCCGGAGGTGGTCGACAAGGATCGGGCCCGCGAGGTTGAACTGACCAAGAGAATTAAGGCCATTGACGAGCGGCTGGCCGGTTTGAAGGAATTCGAATAAACCCGGCGGCACAGCAAGGGTCTGTTCAGAAAATGACTGAATCAGCCCCGCGGGATTTAAAAGTGCTTGGTCCGGTAAGGTGGTAGGCCAGCCGCCCACCCGATGAGACAGGTACAGATCGGCAACCTCCGACCGGAGAAACGTAAGGTCGAGGATCCGATCGGTGTGCTGCGGACTGGGATTACCAGGCATTAACGCACCCAAGTTAACGACCTGAATCGGGGTCGGGCTCAAACAGTGATAGATTGACATAATTAGGTCTGGGCCTAATTGGGGAATTAGCAGTTGGAGAATTTTTAGTCAGAAAATAGAATCGTAACTTTTTTTCAACTTTTGAGAGCATCCTGATGAAAAAATGTGATGTTCCCAGTGCCTGAAGGGCAATAATTATGGCCATAGGGGTGTTTTCGGGGTACTTTCGACACAAAAACCCCCCAAACCATGCCCTGCGAAGGGGTTTTGGGAGGATAAAAGGGGGGTTAAGGGAAGAATCATCAAGTTATTTCCGGTAAAACATCCTCCGGGGGCGAAAACTTTTGATGATCCCCCAGAGTGGTCACGTTGCCCTTTCGTGGCTAGAAACATCAGTTTTTTGCCATCGCAGGAGCCTTAAGGGAGAAAAAACTTACGATTAGCCCTGGGGGCTGATGTTTGCCCTTGGCTGACGATTCACCCAAGGGCCGGTTTGGCAGACCGTTATTTCACACTGCTTCTAGAGTCAGGTGGGGCTAAGGTTCGTTTCAGAGCCATCCGGGGCGAGCCATCCGGGGCACATCCTTTGCTCCGTTACTACGGGTTGGGCACCCGGCTGGCCTCCCACTGTTTGAGAAAGCTGTACGGATCGACGGCAACCCAGTCAGAGCCATAAAGGCCAAAGTGAAGATGGGCTGGGAACTGGCCGGTAGTGCCTTCCGGGCCGTAACCAGAATCGCCCACATATCCGAGCAGTTGCCCACGGTTGACCGTTTGACCCAGGGCCAGCCCGGGGGCGTAGCTCGAAAGGTGGGCGTAGTAGGCGTTATAAGGCAACTTATCCAGGGCGATGGTCACTCGCCACCCGCCGAGCTGTGACCAGCCGAGACGGATGATCTTGCCGTCGCCTACGGCCACCAGGGGCTGACCCTTGGGGGCAATGATGTCGACCCCCTCGTGACGCCGGACGGTGGACGTGCCGTCGGGGTTGTAGGTTCGCGATTCGCCGAAGTTATTGCTGTAGGGCAGGTAGGTGGTGCCCTGCGGGAAGGGGAAGACAAACTCGGGCTGGGGCTGCGGGGCCGGGGCCGG
>JBGFRN010000327.1:0-7485 GCA_041695105.1 Bacillota bacterium
GCCGGAAGGCCTTACATCATGTCCATTCCGCCCATGCCGCCGGGCATCGGGGGCATGGCTTCCTTTTTCTCGGGCTTGTCGGTGACCAGGGCCTCGGTGGTCAGGATCATTGCGGCGATGGAGGCGGCGTTTTGCAGGGCCGAGCGGGCGACCTTGGCCGGGTCAACGATGCCGGCGTCGATCATGTTGACGTACTCGCCGGTCAGGGCGTTGAAACCTACGCCGGCTTTCTCCTTCTTGACCTGCTCGACGACAACCGATCCCTCGTAGCCAGCGTTGAAGGCGATCTGGCGGACCGGCTCTTCGAGAGCGCGGCGGATAATCTCGACGCCGTACTTCTCCTCGCCCTCAGCCTTGATCGACTTGACTGCGGCCACGACGTTGATCAGGGCGGTGCCGCCGCCGGCGACAATGCCCTCCTCAACCGCGGCGCGGGTGGCGTTCAGGGCGTCCTCGATCCGGAGCTTTTTCTCCTTCAGTTCGACCTCGGTAGCGGCACCGACTTTGACGACGGCCACACCACCGGCCAGCTTGGCCAGGCGCTCCTGCAGTTTCTCGCGGTCGAAATCGGAGGTGGTCTCCTCAATCTGGCGCCGGATGGCCTTGATGCGGTCCTTGATCTTATCCATCTCGCCGCGACCCTCAACGATGGTGGTGTTCTCCTTAGCCACCCGGACCTGGCGGGCCGAGCCGAGGAACTTGGGATCGATGTTCTCAAGCTTGAGGCCGACTTCCTCGGTGACGACGGTGCCTCCGGTCAGGACGGCAATGTCCTCGAGCATGGCCTTGCGGCGGTCGCCGAAGCCCGGGGCCTTGACGGCCACGGCGGTCAGGGTGCCGCGCAGTTTGTTGACGACCAGGGTGGCCAGGGCCTCGCCCTCAAGATCTTCAGCGATAATCAGGATCGGCTTGCCGCGCTGGACGACCTTTTCAAGGACCGGCAGCAGGTCGGCGATGGCCGAGATCTTCTTGTCGGTGATTACGATGTAGGGGTCGTTCAGGACGGCTTCCATCTTGTCGGTGTCGGTGATCATATATGGCGAAATGTAGCCGCGGTCGAACTGCATCCCCTCAACCACCTCGAGCTCGGTGGCCAGGGTCTTGGACTCCTCGACCGTGATAACCCCGTCCTTGCCGACCTTCTCCATGGCGTCGGCAATCAGGTTGCCGATCTCGGGATCATTGGCCGAGATCGAGGCGACCTCGGCGATAGCCTTGCGGCCCTCGACCTGGATTGAAATCGACTTCAGGTCCTCGACGGCCACCCGGACGGCCTTCTCAATGCCGCGCTTGATGATCATCGGGTTGGCACCGGCGGTGACGTGCTTGAGGCCCTCGCGGACGATGGCCTGGGCCAGCAGGGTGGCGGTGGTGGTGCCGTCGCCGGCCACATCGTTGGTCTTGGTGGCGACTTCCTTGACGAGCTGAGCGCCCATGTTCTCGTAGGGATCGGGCAGCTCGATCTCGCGGGCGATGGTCACCCCGTCATTCGAAACGGCCGGAGCCCCGAACTTCTTGTCAAGAACGACATTGCGGCCCTTGGGACCGAGGGTGATCTTGACGGTGTTGGCCAGGGCGTTAACGCCACGCTCCAGAGCCCGACGAGCGTCTTCGTCGAAAATAATCTGCTTGGCAGCCATTCTTTTCCCTCCTTATCAGAAAACCTTACTGGACGACGGCCAGGATATCGCGCTCAGAGAGAATCAAAACCTCTTCCCCATCGAGCTTGAATTCGGTGCCGGCGTACTTGGCGAAGAGGACCTTGTCGCCCTCCTTGAGGTCAAGCGGGACGCGAGTGCCATTATCGAGGATGCGGCCCGACCCGACGGCCAGGACCTTGCCCTGCTGTGGCTTCTCCTTGGCCGTGTCCGGAAGAACGATGCCGGAGACGGTTTTCTCCTCTTTCTCGACCGCCTTCACTACAACGCGGTCACCGAGCGGTTTGATGTTCATTACTGCTTTTCCCTCCCTTTTGAGTTTGGCTTAAGCTTTGTTAGCACTCAAAAGCGTTGAGTGCTAAACTTCAAGTATTAATATAGACAGCCGTTTTAAGGAAGTCAACCCCTTTCATGCCCTTTCATGCCAGGTATGTGAAAAAAATGAGTCATCCTTAAGATGGCTGTCAACGGAAAAAATATTCCAAGTTAAGGCTGCTTTTCGATGGCTTTATTGCCGCCCACTTTATTGCCGCCCACTTTATTGCCGCCATTTCCGGCCACCGCCGTCCGGTACAAATTCCCGCCAGAGCCTCTCGACCCCCGGCTCGGTTCCCAGGGCCCGAATCAGCCCCCGGGTCAGTTTATCCCCAGAGGAACCCAAATCGTACCGGCGGCGGCAGATGCGCCAGATTTTGTGCGGGAAGGTCAGCCAGGCCAGGGTCAGGTACCAGTCGATCAACCCCAGGGGCGATACCTGGTGGTAGCTTTCCATCACCCGCCGGGCCCGGTCGACGTTCCAGCCGGTCGTTTTCATGATGCTCCGGATCAGACGGTACAAATCGCGCGCCCGGTGGTCGACGCAGAGCGTTTCGAGGTCGATAATTTTCAGTTCCCCGGCCGTGTCGATGATATAGTTGCCGACCCCTGCGTCGCCGTGGCAGAGCATCCCGTCCGTGCGGGCGGTGTGGATCTCCTCAAGCGCCCCGGGGGCCATCAGCAGGCCCAGGGCGCGTTCGCAGCAGGTAAGAATCCACTCGCGCCTTGACCTCAGGCCACGGTCGAAGACCGTCCCTCCCTTGGCGGCCTGATTGAGGTAGCGGCTCAGATCCTTGGATTCCGACTGAAACCTTGCCAGCCACTCCCGATTGGCCCGAGCCGGCCCGGAAAACCCCCGCGAGGCCCGGTGGAAACGGGCCAGGGTTCCCGCCACCAGATCGCAGTCCTCAGGCGACCGGGCTTTCGGCTCGCGCCCGGCCACCCATTCCGTCAGCACCCAAGTGCTCCCGTTTAGGATGACCTCGTGGGCACCGCCCCTGGCCGGCAGCAGCCCAACCACACCCTCGCAGCCCTTGGAGACCAGGTGCTTCTCGGCGGCGACCAGGAACCTGGGGGCCGGGGCCCCCGGGTGCAGTCTTTTCAGGCAGTATTGGCCGGAGGAGGTCCGGACGCGGTAGACCCCGGACCTGATGAACCGGACGGACAGGGGGCGGCGGCCCCAGGCGGACATCAGCCGGGTGATCAGGGGATTGGCATTGTTTTTGGGCATGAAAAAGCTCCTCTTGCATGGTTGATACATGGTATGAGGAGCGGGGGGTTGGGGATTACGAAATCACCCTTAGACGGCTGGCCCAAGAGGAAGGAGACGGGTGGCTTGCAGAAATCCCCCTATTGCCCGGATGCATGGCCGCAGTATCGGGGTCACTTTTCGTACCCAGACTTTAGTGGCAGGCATCCGCGGCGACGCGTACCGCCTCTGTCCGTTTTTGCAAGCTACCCCCTTCAATTTGCATGAAAAAATGGACAGAGCGGAGGGCTAGATCCCACTCAGGGCTAAATTTGGGCAAAATAAAGCCAAAACAACCCGCCTCCGTCCGTTTTTTCATCCCAAGCAGCCCTCCATCGTGCAAAAATGGACAGACCCAACGGGGAAGAATAAGGGCTTGTTATGGATTAGCATGACATGTAGAGCGGCTCTTATCGGTGTGGCCGCCTTTCAGAGCCATAACGCCTTTCAGATCAATCGCCATCGGATCAAATCTCAAATCCGTTAGGTCGCGGGGATAAATTCGGTTCACAGTTTTCCCGTGACCGCATCATCAAATTGAAACCCGGCGGGATCACGCCACCGGTTTGGTCTTCTTACTTTTGCGCCAGGAAAGGCACAGTCCTTAAAACAAATCCTCTTCCCCCGCCCCCGTCTTCTTCCGGATCCAGATCGTCTTGTTGCGATCCGGGGCGACGCTCAGGCACGAGGTGCATCCGGCCGAGGGGTCGGTGTTGGCCGCCTCGAAGCGGACCTCGTAGCCCATTGACTCGTACATCTCTTTGGCCTCCGAGAGCCGGGGCTCCGAGGCGGTGAACTTCTTCTCCCATCCGTCGGCGGCGAGCTGGGCCTCGCGGGCGGTGTGCTCGCCAATTTCAGGCGTGCCGGCTCCGGCCATCGGGTCAGGCGTGCCGGCCCCATCGTTGGGGTCGGTGGCACCGCGGGCGGCACCCGAAGCGCCGGCGGCACCCGGGGAGCAGGCGCTGTTATCGGCCATCAGGAGGTCACCTCTTTCCTACTGGTTAGCGGCGACTGGCACCTACCACCCAGCACAAATCCGGAACATCTATCTCTGGTACGGCCGCCTAGAACAGGTCGTCGAGCTCGCCGGAGCCGCCTCCGGGCATCTTGCCGTACTGCTGGAGGTAGGCCTGGATGAGCTGGCTCTCGCGCGAGGTGTACATCGGATCTTCCTCGTAGACGAAGAACTTGGCGTTTTCGTCCCGGCCAAGCTGCTCCGAAAGACCCTGGCGGATATTAGGGGTCCCCTTGATCATCAGGATATTCTTATCGGCGTCGAGAAGCTGAAAGACGCCCTCATTTTCCGGCACTGAATCGATGGCGGCCTGATTAAAGTCGAGCCAGGCCTCGGGAGGAAGCATCGTCTCGTCGATCTCCAGGCGCAAGTTGCACTTCAGGCAGCGCAGGCCCTCGGACCGGGCGGCCTCCTCGCTGTAGCCCAGCTCGATCTCGGCCCAGCCGGAGCGCCCTTGGCCGGGAAGACGGCCCTCGGCCGGCAGGTGGGGCACCGAAGTCCGTGGACGGCTGGCAAATCCCTCCTCGCGGCCGATGTGTGGGTCGGTGTGCCAGTCAGGGAGCAGGACCTCTTCGATATCCCCGTCGCCGCCCAGGTAGGCGTCGATGGCCGAGGCTGCCCGGCGGCCCTGGGCCACCGCCTCAATGACCGAGGACGGGCCAAGGACGACGTCCCCCCCGGCGTAGACCCCGGGACGGCTGGTGAGCAAGTTGTCCTCGCGGACCTGGATGACGCCGCCCTTGCCGGAAACCACCCCGAAGCCCTCGGGAATCTCGGACTTCTGGCCGATGGCAGCGATGATCAGGTCGTAATTCTCAACGAACTCACTGCCGCTGACCGGCACCGGGCGGCGGCGCCCGCTCGAGTCGGGCTCGCCCAGCTCCATCCGGACGCACTCCAGGGCCAGAGTGCCGCTCATTAACCCGCCTGAGCCGCAATCCGGAGCCGGGCTGACCGACTTTGGCGCCGTTAAGAAGCGCAGGGTGACGCCCTCGTGGACGGCCCCCTCGATCTCCTCGTCGTAGGCCGGCATCTCGGAGCGGGTACGCCGGTAGATCAGGTCGACCTCGCCGGCCCCGAGGCGGCGGGCGGTCCGGGCGGCGTCGGTGGCGACGTTGCCGCCGCCGATCACAGCCACGCGGCGGCCAACCTTAATCGCCCCAGCCGGATTAGCCCCAGCCGGATTAGCCCCAGCCGGAGCCACGGAAGAAGCGGCGGCCACCTCGCCGGAGGCCTGATCCAGGGCTTGATCCCCCAGGGCGGCCCGGCGCAGGAAGGTAACGCCGTCGATGACACCGGGCAGATCCTCGCCCGGAACGCCGAGCTGGTCGCCCAGGTGCGCCCCGACCCCCAAGAAGACGGCCTGGTAGCCCTCGGCCAACAGGGCTCCGACATCCTCTACCCGGGTCCCGCAGCGAATCTCGACGCCAACCTTACGAACCTCGTCGATCTCCTGGGCCAAAATGTCGCGCGGCATCCTGAACTCGGGGATGCCGACCCGCATCATTCCCCCCGGCTCAGGCAGGGCCTCAAAGATGGTTACCGAGTGGCCCTTCTTGGCCAGGTAGTAGGCGGCGGTCAGTCCGGCCGGGCCGGAGCCGACGACAGCGGCCTTGTGGCCGGTCGGCGGGGCTTGCTTGGAATGCTGGCGCCACAGGCCGGTATCGCGGTCGGCGGCGAAGCGCTTCAGGCTGCGGATGGCGATCGGGGCGTCAAGCTGCTTGCGGCGGCAGGTCGTCTCGCACGGGTTGAAGCAGACCCGGCCCAGGATGCCCGGAAAGGGCAGCTTCTCTCGGACGACGGCCGTGGCCTCGCCGTATCGGCCGAGGCCAACGAGCTGAACGTAGCGCGGGACGTCAATTTCGGCCGGGCAGGTGAACTTGCAGGGAACGAGAGACTTCTCGCGCTCGGTCCGGTTGAGCGTGCGGTCGGTCAGGGCGCCGGTCGGGCAGACCTCGACGCAGGCACCACAGAACTTGCACCCCGACTCGACCAGGGTGGCGGCGATCGGACCGACGTACTTGCGGCTGCCGCCACCACCGTAGACGCTGTTCCCGGAGACGCTGTTCCCGGAGACGCTGCCCCCAGGGCCGCCCCACTCGGGGCCGCTGACTCCGGAGCTACCCACCTCGATCACCTTGAGCGCCCCGACCCCGCGGACGTCGTTGCAGGCCCGCAGGCAGCGGCGGCAGTCGATGCAAAGGTTGTAGTCGCGGTCGAAGAACGGCTCGTCCTTGACGACCGGGAGGTCGATATGGATGAAACGCGGCGTGTCGCCCGGAATCCCGACGTAGTCGGAGACCTTGCGCAGCTCGCAGTTGTTGAAAATGGCACAGCAGCGCTCCTTCTCGGGGACGCCCTGGGAGCACTGCGTCCGGCTGCAGCCCTCGCGCTGCGGGCAGGTCAGGCAGGCATGGGGATGGTTGCCCAAAATCTTCGCCAGGCTGACCCGGCGGGCGCTCACGACCTCGGGGGTCGAGGTCTTGACGCTCATCCCTTCCTGGGCCGGCAGGGCGCACGAGGTCAGGATGCCCCGCTCCGCGACCTCGACCAGGCAGACCCGGCAGCCGCCAAATGCGTTCTCCTCGCCACCGCCACCGCCACCGGCACAGATCCCAGGAGCAGCGCGGCCCGGCACCCCCGCCGGGGAGCAAGCCGGGGGCAGATCGGGGTGGGCGCACAAGGCAGGGACGTAGATCCCATTGGCCCGGGCGGCCGTCAGAACGGTGGTGCCCACCGGGGCCTTGACCTGTTTCCCGTCAATCGTCAGCGTTACTTCCACGTTTAACACTCCCGAATGGTTGCTTGGGACGGCGGGCAACCGCCCTTCAGTTACCAGGTATGCTTGATGCCATCGTTCGGGCAGGTCGAGACGCAGGGCAGGGGCGGGCGGTTACTGGCCGGCTTGCAGCCGGCGCACTCGTACTTGAGGCTTTTGGTGACTGCTTTTTTGATCCAGACGACCTCGTCGTCGTAGTCGTCGGTGATCTTCTCGAACATGCTCTTGGGACAGGCGGCGATACAGGGTTTACCATCGCAGGGAACGCACTTGTCGGTGTCGATGCTGATGTAGAACTCACCGGAACCGTCAACGTACCCGTAATTAGCGATCATTTAATCTCCCGTCCTCTCCGAATAATTGAGCCGCGGCCGACCCTCCTGGCGCGGCACCCGACCCTCCTGGCGCGGCACCCGACCCTCCTGGCGCGGCGGCCGGCCCTCCTGGCGCGGCACCCGGCGCCTGGCAC
>JBGFRN010000294.1:0-7396 GCA_041695105.1 Bacillota bacterium
GCAACTCCATCTGTAGAACCCTGGCCATCGGAACGAGACGAGACGGATCACCCCCCAGGGCGAGCGCTCTCAGACACCACTCCAGGGCGGATTGCAGGCTGATATCGCCCAGTTCCAGATAGAACGCCTCAGAAGTGTCCAGACGGCGCCGCAGCCGCCTCGCTTCTTCGACCCGGTTCAGGCTGGAGTAAAGCCAGTACAGACTGGTGGAAGCCTCGGAGTAGTTTGGGCTGTCCGTCGTCACCCGGCTTAGACTTTGAACAGCCTCAAGCCACTGCCCCAAGCGAAGCTGCGCCTGACCGCGCAGGAAGTGGCAGGCGCTGGGGCTGCAACCACGAAGTTCCGGCCGGTCCAAATAGGCAATTACGTGGGCAAAGGATTTGGCCACGTAAAGACTCTGGGCGATGAGCAGCGGCCAATCGGATCGCTGACGATCGATCAGTTGCTCCAACTCAGCCGCCAGGCGATCCGGGACAAGGCGCCGTCCAAGCAGGCTGGCGTACCGGAACAAGGGCGTCAGCCAGTCCCGGTTCAGTTCATAGGCCTGGCGGTAGGCCGCCAGCGCACCGTCCGGATCCTCCTGGACCTCACGCACCTGGCCGAGCATCCAAGCAGCCTGGTAACTGCCGCACCCGTCCGTGGCGCCGGGGTATTTGAAGGCCGGGGCCGGCCCGAGTTCCAAACAGCGACGGAAGCAATCTCCCGCCTTGGTCCATTGTCCCATCTGGAAACAAATGAAGCCACGTAGAAACACGAGGTCGGTGAAATCAGGCATCTCTTGAAGATAGCCATCGACCTCACGCAAGGCATCTTCTGCCTGCCCAAGCTGCAAGAGACAGCTGGTAATCGCTTTGGCCAGCTTGGGCCGGAGGGCCGAATCCGGCTGCATCAACTGTTGAGTCTGGCGGAATTCATCCAGCGCCTGCCGGTGTCTCTTGTGAATCATCATCTCGATTCCAAGATTGAAATGGCTGAAGTCATCGCCCAGGCTCTTGACCGCCTGCCGGGCCATCGGTAGGTTGCGAAAGCGCTTACCCTTTCGCTCAACTTCAAGTTTGTTATACCCGTGATGGATGATGCGCAGGTCGGCTGCCGCGAACCGGGCATCAGGCCGGGCCCGCTGAATGCTGGGCACAATCTGCTCATGCAGATCCCGTTCGAACCGGTACTCCGGGCAATGGCGCCAAAGTCGCACGCTGGTCGCATTTTCAGACTGGGTCCAAACGGGGTCCCGAGTAACGTTCACCACTACGAGGGAGTATGCCTCCACCTCTTCTCGCTGCAGCAAAGAGCGAAGACGTTGGCCGCTGCCGGCCTCGAGTTCTTCGTCGGCGTCCAAGGCCAAGACCCAGTGCCCGGTAGCGGCTTCCAGACCATGGTTGCGCGCCGCGGCAAAACTCCCGCGCCAGGGCCGGCGAAGTACGCGGGCTCCGAATCCCTCAGCTACTTCTACGGTTCGATCGCGCGACCCGGTGTCAACCACGATGATTTCATCGACGATTCCCTGAACACTTCTGAGGCATCGAGGAAGGTTCACCTCTTCGTCCTTGACGATCATACAGAGGCTTAAAGTTGGTTCGCCCACATCATCTCCCCCCGCTTTCTCATCCCACGTTATGTTTCCTTCCTACTTGATGTGATTCACTACTGTCAAGTTTTCGATGGCTACATAAGATGGGAATCGAGATTTTCCTGTTTTGTGACTCATAAGGGGGCTGAGCAATTGCGCGTCACGCATCTCAAAACCGCTTTCCGGGTTCGTGGATTGCGGAACCCTGACGCCGGAGGACGTCTCAAGGCCTTCCTGCAGGGCCTACCCGGCGTTCGCGATATCAGACTAAACCCGGCGATTGAGGCGGTATACCTCACCTACCAGGTCGACCTCTGGCGCCGCGAGAGCCTGCGCGATAAGATTCGACAACTGGGCTTTCAAGTCGTGGACACCTGAGCCAGATGCTAGCAACGGTCGTTGCTGATCGGGGCATCCACAGGGAACGGAGCTTCAATGATATGGAAGATCGAGGCTATTACTGCCATCCGACCGCACAGGTTTCCCCTGAAGCGAAAGTTGGACCGGGTACCAAGGTATGGCAGAACGCTCAAATTCGCGAGGGAGCCTCCATCGGGGCCAATTGCATTGTTTCCAAGGACGTATATGTCGACCAGGATGTCACTGTTGGGGACAACTGCAAGATCGAGAACGGAGTTTCGGTATTTCACGGGGTCAGGATCGACGAGAAGGTATTCGTGGGTCCAAACGCAACCTTCACCAACGATCTCCGACCACGAGCCTTTGCCCGGAATTGGGTCGTTACTCCTACCATCGTCAAGAAAGGCGCCTCGATTGGCGCCAACGCGACGCTCGTTTGCGGGGTGATCATCGGAGAATACGCCATGGTGGGAGCGGGTGCCGTAGTCACCATGGATGTGCCGGCCCACGGGCTCGTATACGGAAATCCCGCGCGATTGAGAGGATATGTGTGCCAGTGTGGGGCACCGCTCCAGAAGCAGGGGGATACAGGAGTGGTCACTTGTCGGGAATGTGGAGAAAAGGTGGACTTGGGAGGATGAGCCGATGACCGGGGTCGGAGTGGTAGGATGCGGGAACTGGGGTCAGAATTACGTCCGGATACTTGGCCGGATCCAGGGAGCTCACCTGGTCGCCTGCTGTGATTCGGATCCTGCCCGGTTGCGGTCGGTGCGTGAGCATTGCGGTAAGGTAGATGTCACCGATGACTATGGCTCACTGCTTCAAAACTCTGATCTCCATGCGGTGGTCATAGCGACACCGCCCGGAAGTCACTACGCCCTGGCCCGGGAAGCGTTAGAGCGGGGCAAACATGTGCTGGTCGAAAAGCCGGCGACGCTTTCCCACAGGGAGACCGCAGAGCTCTTTTCCCTGGCCGGAGAGAGGGGCCTCACCGCGATGGTAGGTCACATCCTGGAATACCACCCGGCCATTCGGAGCATCAAAGGGTACCTCGAGGGCGGTCAGTTGGGCCGGGTTTTATATGTCGACTTGACAAGAACTAACCTGGGCAAGGTTCGGTCCGACGTCAGCGTCCTGTGGGACCTCGCCGTCCACGATCTCTCCATCCTCCGCTTCCTCCTCGGCCGCCAGCCAGAATCGGTGGCGGCCCACGGCGCTCATTACCTGCAGCCAGGCATCACCGACGTGGTATTTCTCTCCCTCCGTTTCCCCGACGGTGTGTTGGCGCAGATCCACGTCAGCTGGCTAAACCCCCGAAAATCCCGGCAAATGGTAATCGTTGGCGACCGGAACATGCTGACCTTCGACGATCTGGAACCGGACGAGAAGATCAGGGTCTACGACCGTGGGATCGACTACTACGAGGGGCACCCGTTCACCGACTTCGGAGAGTTTCAGGTTTCTTACCGGTTCGGAGATGTGCATATACCGTCGGTAGCCATGAAGGAGCCTCTACGGGAGCAATGCGTCCACTTCCTGGATTGCGTGGAGGGACGAGACACCCCCCGGACCGGGTCTGAAGATGCCCTCTGGGTGGCCCGGGCCCTGGAATTGGCCCAAATGTCCCTGGACTCCGGCGGCCATCCCCAGTCCTGGAATACCAAGGATTAATCCGCTGCTTGGAAGTAGTCGTTCACCGCCGCGGAAACGACACCGAGCTCATCGGCGGTCAGCATCGGATGAACGGGGATGGACACAACCCTCCGCGACAGTTCCTCAGCGACCGGGCATGGATCCGAAGGAAGGCCCAGGTAGGCCGGCTGAGAGGGGATGGTCCGTGGATAGTAGACCCCGCATCCCACCCCGCGACCGTCAAGGAACCTCACGAAATCGTCTCGCCGGGAGACCTTGAGCGTGTACTGATGATAGACGTGAGTGTAGCCCGCCGGCACCCGGGGCTTTACGAGGTCCTCCCCGGTCAGGTTATCGTCGTAAAACCTGGCGTTAGCTCCCCGGGCGAGATTCATGGCCGGAAGCTTGCGCAGCTGCTCGATGCCCAGGGCGGCGTGGAGGTCGCTCATCCGGTAATTAAGGCCAAAAGTCTCGTGAAGGTATCTCTCCTTCTGCCCGTGATTGCACAACCGGCGGGCTTTCCCGGCCACTTGCGGGTCAGCGGTGAGGATCATGCCCCCCTCACCGGTAGTCATATTCTTGGTAGCATAAAAGCTAAAAGCCGCGGCATCCCCAAAAGTGCCGGCCTGCCTGCCCCTGATGGCTGCACCGTGGGCCTGGGCGCAATCCTCCACCAATTTCAACCCATACTTGCGAGACAGCCCAAGGAGCTCTTCCATGGGAGCGGGAAGCCCATAGAGATGAACCGCCAGGATGGCCTTGCAATCGGGGTATTTCCGGATCGCCTCCTCCACGGCCGCCGGGCTAAGATTGAAAGAATCCGGGTCGACGTCAGCGAAGACCGGGGTCGCCCCGACGCTCAGGATGGCGTTGGCGGTTGCGATAAAAGAGAAAGGCGTTGTGATCACACAGTCCCCAGGTCCCAAATCCAGGGATGTGAGAGCGGCACAAAGCGCGGTGGTGCCGGACGACGTGGCCACCGCGTGATCTGAGCCAACAAAGGCGGCGAAGGCCCGCTCAAACTCCTGGACCAGGACCCCGGCGCTAAGCCCGCCGGATCTAAGGGCGCCCAGAACGCGTTCCTCTTCCTCACGGGAGATAGCTGGCCTGGCAATGGTGATTCGACCATGTCCCAACATCACTCACCTCTGTAATGGTCTATGAACGCTGGCCAAAGGGGATGCCCGTCCGGTCAGGTTCTGGGGAAAAGAAGGGGTTAACTCAATAACAACCAGAAGGGACGCTTTGAGTTTGATGTTAAGGAAGTGGCCGCAAACCCTAGGGCTGGCGATTCGCCTTGGGGCTTGCCTGGCATGCACTTATTTCACACGGGAAACCTGGCCAATTCACCCCCAGAGCCTCTTGCTAGGACTTTTCCCCTGAAAACAACAACCCCGCCTTCCCAGGGATCCGTTCTCACTCGGAACGGAATCGCAGTAAAGACGGGGTTTGTCAACTGTCTGGGTGGCAGTACCTTGTTGTTGCCTTTAACCGGCTTTCGGAGCTTCGCCGCCCCTGGCGGCCTCCATGTCCCGCATCACCCGCTTGAGGATCTTGCCGGTCGGGCTCTTGGGGATCTCGGAGACGATCTCAATCTGGCGCGGCACCTTATAGGTGGCGATCTTCTCCTGGACGAACTGGATCAGGTCATCGCCGCTCACCGCCGCCCCGGGGCGGAGGACGACCCAGGCCTTGACCTCTTCCCCCTTTACCGGATGGGAAACGCCGATAACGGCCACTTCCTTGACCTCGGGGTGCAGGTAGATGACCTCCTCCACCTCGCGCGGGAAGACCTTAAACCCGGCGGCGTTGATCATGTCCTTGACCCGGTCCACAATGAAGAAGTACCCTTCCTCGTCGGTCATGCCGATGTCACCGGAATGGAACCAGCCGTCCCGGATGGCCTGTTTGGTGTCTTCCTCCCGGCCCCAGTACCCGAGCATGACGCCAGGGCCGCGGATAATGATCTCACCGAGCTGACCGGGCGGGAGCTCATCGCCGTTCTCGTCGACCACCTTCATCTCGACACCCTCGATCGGGGTGCCGATCGAACCGAACTTGTGATTGAAGTCGTGATTGTAGCAAGCGAAGGGCGAGGTTTCGGTCAGGCCATAGCCTTCGTAGATGCGCAGCCCGAAGCGTTCGGTCCAGGCCTTGGAGACTTCCACCGGCATGGTCGCGGCGGCCGAGAAGCAGTAACGGACCGACTTAAAGCTGTACTTCGAAAGGTCGGCATTAAGCAGGTAAATATAAATGGTCGGGACAGCGAAAAACATCGTCCCGCCGTACTGGTCGATCGAATTCAGGACGGCGTCCATCTCAAAGCGCCGGTGCAGCACCATGGCCGCCCCGGCATTGAGAGCGGCGTTGGTGACGAAGTTCTGCCCGAAGACGTGGAACAGCGGCAGGAAGAGGACCAAAACGTCATCGGGACGGTACCCGGCGTGGTGAGCCGTCGCGTACATGTTGCTGGCGATGTTCTCGTGGGAGAGCAGGGCCCCCTTTGATTTGCCGGTGGTGCCCGAAGTGTAGAGGATGGCGGCCGGATGGCGGCGCTCCAGGTCGGCGGCCTTGAATTCGGGCGTCCCCTGGGCCGACAGTTCTTCGTAGGTTAGAACGGCGGCTCCGGTAAGCGGCTCCGGCTCCGGCTTCTGGCCCTGGCTCTCACAGAGGATGACCGTCTTGAGGGCCGGGGCCTCGGCCTGAGCGGCCGCCACGTACGGGTACATATCGGGGTGGGTGAAGATGGCCACGGCTCCGGAATCATTAGCGATGTACTTGACCTCTTCGCTCTTGCACATGGCGTTGATCGAGACCGAGACCGCCCCGATCTTCTGCAGGCCGTAGTAAGCGAAGATGAATTCCGGAATGTTGGGCAAGAAAAGGCAGACCCGGTCTCCCGGGTTGATCCCCAGCCGCCGCAGTCCGGTAGCGATGCGGTTCACTTGCTCATTGAGGCGGCGGTAGGTCCAGGTCTTGCCCTCGAAGATGAGGGCCGTTTTTTCGGGGAAATAAGTCGTTGAGCGTTCAATGTTGTTGGAGACGTTCATGAGGCCTCTTTGACCCTCCTCACCCGGATTGACTTAATTTGTCACATCAGTGCACCAAGCAATGAATTTTGCCAGGCTTTCTGAATCTTCCTGCCGTAAAAAGAAAGCCCAGGAAATTTTATTCCCGGGCTTGGCTGGTTATTTGTGGCTGGAGACGTACCGGTGAGCGATCCGGGCGGCCGAGGCGGCGGCCAGACCAGCCACCAGATCGTCGAGAAAGGTGTTGCACTTTTGGTCTTTATCGTCATTGAGCCGGCGCAGAATTCCGGGTTTGAGCTTATCTAGGTACCCAAAGTTAGTTAGACCGATCGAGCCGTAAACGTTGGTGATGGCCAGGGCCAGGATTTCGTCCACCCCGAAGAGGCAGTCGTCGGTCAGGATGATCCTGGCCAAGGGCTCGGGAACTTGCCCCCGCTCGGCCAGGGTGTCAAGCACAATCCCGGTCATCACGGCGTTTTGGACCTCGCGCTTGGACAAAACCGCCCTAACCGCGTCCAAGCACTCGGCCACGGTCAGGTTGTCATAATAGCAGGACTGAATCTCCTGAACCAGCTCGGCCACGTCTTGCAGGGTAACCCCGCGGTCGGCCAGCATCTTCACCACCTGGTCATACACCGGCAACACCTACTTAATTTCTCCTGAGTCCTAGTTTATTAGGGCAAAGATTTCTTGGTTAACACCACTGCTCCCTTTCCAAGGACGAACTCAATTTCTTCCACCAAATCGTCGGACCACTTTACCCACAGGTGCGGCTTGCATTCGATCAGGCGGCGATTCTTGGCGA
>JBGFRN010000289.1:0-7380 GCA_041695105.1 Bacillota bacterium
GCCCAAAAACCTCAAGCTGCTGGAAGGCATCGCCCGGGCGACTGGGCTGCCGGTTCAGTTCGGCGGCGGCATCCGCACCCGCGAGAACCTCGAAGCGGCCCTCTCGGCCGGGGCCGGCCGGGTGGTCATCGGGACCAGGGCCCTGGAAGAGGCGTTCTTCGCCGGCATCTTGCGCGATTTCCCCGGACAGGTCGTTCCCGGGCTTGACTCTCGGGGGGGGCGGGTGGCTGTGCACGGCTGGCAGTCGGCCTCGGACCTGACCACGCTTGAGGCGGCCCGACGCCTGCGCTCGCTCGGGGCGGGCGAGGTGATCTACACCGATATCGGCCGCGATGGGATGCTTCAGGGGCCGGACCTTGACGGCATCAAGGCCCTGCTCGACGACCGGACCAGGGTGGTCGCCTCGGGGGGTGTCACGACGGTAGACGACCTGGTCCGGCTGGCCGGTCTGGCCGAGCTCGGGGTGACCGGAGTCATCGTCGGCCGGGCCCTATATGACGGAACGATCAAACTGCCCGAGGCGCTGGCCGCGGTGGGTGTGGCCTGATGCTGGCCAAGCGGATCATCCCCTGCCTGGACGTCAAGGACGGGCGGGTGGTCAAGGGGACCAAGTTCCTGGATCTCAAGGACGCCGGCGACCCGGTCGAGCTGGCCTGCCACTACGACCGCGAGGGGGCCGACGAGCTGGTTTTCCTGGATATCTCGGCCTCGGCCGAGGGGCGCAAAACGACGGTCGACGTCGTGGCCCGCACCGCTGCCCAGGCCTTCATGCCCCTGACTGTCGGGGGCGGGATCAACGCCCTGGAGGACATCCATAAGCTGCTGCGGGCCGGGGCCGACAAGGTTTCGATCAATACGGCGGCGGTCAGAGATCCAGATCTGATCAGCCGTGGGGCCGACCGCTTCGGCAGCCAGTGCATCGTCCTGGCCGTCGACGGGCGGGCGGTGCGCGACGCCGGGGGGTGCCCGGCCGGGCGCTGGGAGGTCGTCACCCACGGGGGACGGACCCCGACCGGGATCGACCTGCTGGAATGGGTGGTCGAGGCCGAGCGGCGGGGGGCCGGGGAGGTCCTGCTGACCAGCATGGATGCCGACGGGACCAAAGCCGGCTACGACCTGGAACTGACCCGGCGGGTGGCCGAAGCCGTGCGGATCCCGGTCATCGCCTCGGGCGGGGCCGGGACGCTCGAGCACCTGAGGGATGTGCTGATTGACGGAAAGGCCGACGCCGCCCTGGCGGCCTCGATCTTCCACTACGGGACTTACCGGATCGACCAGACGAAGGAATACCTGGCGGCCAGCGGGATCCCGGTCCGCCTGAGAGAGACGTCCGATCCGCGGGAGGTGGCGGGGTGACGGAGGCCGCGGGCGAAGGAGGTCATGGGGTGAAGATTAAATTTGACGACCGGGGCCTGATCCCGGCGGTGGTGACCGATCGGAGCGGCCAGGTCCTGATGGTGGCCTACATGAACCAGGAGTCGCTCGACAAGACCCTGGACACCGGCTATACCTGGTTTTACAGCCGCAGCCGGGGGCGCCTCTGGCAAAAGGGCGAAACGTCTGGCCACCTCCAGAAGGTGATTGACATCCGGACCGATTGCGACCAGGATACCCTGCTGGTCACGGTCGATCAGATTGGTGCCGCCTGCCACGAGGGCGACTACACCTGCTTCCACTACGACCTGAAGGGCGAGCGGGTGGCGGCTGAGCCGGGGTCGGCCGGGCCTGGCGGCACGGCTCGGGGGGGAGATGCGGCAGGAGGGGCTCCAGCGGGAAACTGGCGCGGGCTGGCCGAACTCGAAGAATTGATCCGCCGGCGGAAGGCTGAGATGCCCGAGGGATCCTACACGACCAAGCTCTTCTCGCGGGCGCCCGACTTGATCTGCAAGAAGATCGGGGAAGAAGCGACGGAGGTCGTCCTGGCCTCCAAAAACGGCGACCTGGACAACCTCCGCTACGAAGCGGCCGATTTGCTTTATCACACCCTGGTCCTGCTGGCGCATCACGGGCTGGGTCTGGATGATGTGGTCAGGGAGCTGGGGTCGAGGAGGAAGTGAAGCCGGCTCCGAGGAATTTTTTGCATTTCCGGTAGGCTGCCGACTGGCTAATTCCCAGGGCCTTGGCAACCTGATAGGTGCTTCCGTGCTGCTCGAACGCCTCGCGCACTAGCTTGGCTTCCAAGGCTTCCAGCGCCGATTCGAGACCGGTGGCACCGCTGAGCCCGGAGAGAGGGTGGTTTTCCCCCCTACCGCCGGCCATAGATTCAGGAAGATCGCGCAGGTCGATGACGTCATGATCAACCGTGATAACCAGTTGCTCCACAAGATTGGCTAGTTCCCGGATGTTTCCCGGCCACTGGTGACCCAGCAGAGCTTTCATGGCTCTCGGCGAGAAAGATTTCCTCGCCTGGTACTTACGGTTCAACCCGTCAAGGTAGTGATGACAGAGCAGCACGATGTCACCGTCCCGCTCTCTCAGGGCCGGAAGGTGAAGGGTAACAGCGTTGAGGCGGTGAAAAAGATCCCTCCGGAAGGTACCCTGGCTGATCATGGCCTCCAGGTCGCGGTTGGTGGCCGCCAGGATTCTAACATCGACCGAGGTGGGCCTGGTGTCTCCCAGCTTGATGAACTGTTTCTCGTCAAGTACCTGAAGGAGTTTGGCCTGAGCCCCCATCGGAAGCTCTCCGATTTCATCAAAAAAGATGGTGCCGCCCTGGGCGATCTCCATCAGGCCCGCCTTTCCCTGCCGCTGCGCGCCGGTGAAGGCCCCCGGTCGGTAACCGAACAGCTCGGCCTCCATCAGGTTGTCGGGCAGGGCGCCGCAACTAACCTTTAAGAAAAGCTTTTCCCGTCGCGAGCTCATCCGGTGGATGGCGCGGGCCAGGACATCTTTCCCCACACCCGACTCCCCGCGAAGCAGCACGGTGACGTCGGAACGGCTGACCTTGGCGGCCATATCCATTAATTTCTGCATTTTGGCGCTTCGGGCCACGATAAATCCGTCTTCGCGTTCCCGGTTCAGTTTTTCCTTATAAATCCGCACCAGGTCTTTAGTAATTTCCAACTCCGACTTAAGTTTAGAGATCTCGGTCACGTCCCGGGCGTTGCAAACAACCATTTTGACCTGGCCGTCACGGTCGAGAATCGGGGTTCCCGTAACGACCATTTCTTTCCCAATCGCGGTTTGCTGGCGGATGGTTACCCGACTCCGGCTTTTGATGACCAACGGGGTGACGGATGGCCGCCAAGTGCCGTCTTTTTCAAGTTCAGCCACGTTCCGGCCGATGATCTCGCTGACCGGAATCCCGTAGTGGGTTTCAAACGCGGGGTTGGCGTAAAGAACCACTCCGTTGCCGTCGATAGCCATCAATTCGTCAAAAGAGGATTTCAGAATTTCCTCGAACAACTCGACTTTCTGGTTGAACGCCTGAGGTTCGGCCTCGTCCCGCCGGGAAGCCTCGTCGACTATGATCAGCCAGGCCGAATCCACTTCCCCATTTTGGCTATAGCCGCTTCCCCAGACCCTGGCTTGTCCCGCCGGAACCGTGATTACCCCACTGACGGGAAAGTGTTTCGATTTTTGGGGTGGCAAAGTTGGGATAAGGGGTTTTACCGACTCGACCAGGCCGGCCTCTAGTAATTTAGCGCCTTCTCGGTTTGTGTACAGGATCCGGTCCTTTGGTCCCAACACCACGACTGCCTGCGGCAAAACGTCAAATAGCCTTGTGTAATCTGCCGCTCTCAACCGAATCCCTCCATTACCAACCTTGATAAACCAAAAAAGACTTAACGCCTGCCAGGAGCCCGGTCGTAGAGACGCGCGGGTTTCCCGCCTTGGCCCCAGAAGACGGGGCTTTTTTTGCTTCTAAGTTAAGTCTGAAAAGACTTGGCTGGTCCAGCCTGCCTTTTCGTGTGGTAAAGAGAAATTCGCTGGTAAAGGCTAAAATCCTTTGTTTACAAGGGTTTGTGGGCCTGCGTCCTGTATTGGCACGATTATTGCACTAGTTTCTTAATTGGGCCGAGTCTTGTGGGGAGACGGAAGCCTACCAATCTGATACCAGTTTTTCAGGGTGGGCTGGCAAAGTACAAGAATGAGGGAGGAATTTACTGGATGATCACGTTTCGAAACCTCCGGCCGGTTATGGTTCTGGCCTTGATCGTGGCTCTGGCCGCCCTTGCGGTCGGTTGCGGCAAGGAGACGGCTCCTACGAAGCAAACCAATGATAAAGCCCAGAAGGTGGTCAAGATCGGGTTCATCGGGCCCCTGACCGGTCCGAACTCCTATCAGGGGGTAGGTGCCCGGAACGCTTTTGACCTGGCCATCAAGCAGGCCAACGAGTCAAAGGAATTCCCCTTTAAGATTGAGATGGTGGTGATGGATGACGCCTCGAACCCGGGTACCGGGGCCTCGGCGGCCACCAAGATCACATCGGACAATGAGGTGGTGGCTGCCATCGGTCACTGGAACAGCCCGGTGGCTGAGGCGACCATCCCGGTGTTCAAGTCGGCAAAAATCCCCTTCACCATCTGGGGGGCGATCTCGCCCAAGCTTACCACGCCCGAAAACTACCCCATCGTGACGCGCGTGTGCCCGACCTCGGTTCAGGAGAACACCCCATTGGCGAAGTTCGCCCTGGATGATCGTGGTTACAAGAAGTGGGCGATTATTTCTGACACGAGCGTTTACGGCAAGAACAACACTTCCGCTTGGAAGGACGAGGTTTCGAAGCGGGCCGGAGCCGAGGTGGTATCGGTCGATGAAATCCAGGTCGGGCAGACCGATTTTCGTCCGATCTTGACTAAAATCAAAAAGCTAAACCCGCAAGCGGTTTACTTTGGCGGTGTCGTCATGGAGGGGGCGTTAATCCGGCGCCAAATGTCCGAGGCGGGCATGAAGGTCCCTCTCTTCGCTATCTCCGGCATCGGCTCTGAAAAGTATATTGAGACGACCGGCCTCCAGCAGGCCGAGGGAACCGTCAGCAGCAAGCCCGGCCAGGATATTAAGAAGCTCCCCGGGGGCAAGAAGTTTATCGAGGCTTATGAGAAGGGCGGCTACCCGGAACCTTACGGCGTTTATGGACCTTACGCCTACGACGCCAGCAACGTGATCCTGGCGGCCCTCAAGAAGGTTGGCCCGGACCGCGCCAAGCTGATCGACGCCATTGCCAAGATCGAATACCAGGGTCTGCTGGGCTTGACCAAATTCAATGAGGTTGGCCAGACGACCAATGCCGTCGCGACCATTTTGGTGGTTCAGGACGGCAAGTGGATGCCCTGGGAAGATTCGGAGTACGCCTCTAGCAAGCGAACCCTCCCCAAGTAGATTTGTTTGGCTGGCTGTCTCCCCACATGTTTATTTTGAACCCTTTAGAGGAGGAAAACAGGTGCCGGTATTGGCCGAGCAAATCATGAACGCCCTATTGCTGGGAGCCTGCTACACTCTAGCCGCCGTAGGTTACTCCTTGTTCTTCGGGGTGATCGATACGGTGATCTTTTGCGTAGGAGACATTGCCATCGTCGGATCCTTTAGTGTTTTGGCCCTGTTCACGATCGCTTCGGGGTTGGGACTGTTTGCGACGATGCCGCAGTGGATGGTTGCGGCTTTAGTCATTGCCGGAGGGGCGGCCCTGTGCGCTCTGGTGTCTTTGCTGACCAGGGCGGTAGCCGTCCAGCCGTTTCGAAATGCCCCGGCGTTAATGCCTCTTCTCAGCACGATCGCCTTTGGGGTGGTGATTCGCGAGATGATCGGTCTGTTTTATCCCCAGGGCCGTAACCCTCAAGTCTTCCCGGCATTGCTTCCGGCGGGGTCTCCTTTAGGGAGCGATCTATTGTCATACCGGAACCTGATCATTCTCGGGGTGACGCTGGGGCTTTTGACGGCGCTGTTCTGGTTTGTGACCAAAACCAAAATTGGCCTTTCTATGCAAGCTATTTCCCAGAACCGGGAGGCCGCGATGATGATTGGGGTCAATCCGGAAAAGATCGTGGCTTTGACCTTTATCCTGGCGGGGGTGCTCCTGGGCATTGGGGGATTCCTGATTGGCTCTTATTACAACATCGTCCGTTTTGATATGGGTGCCATGTATGGTTTGAAGGGCTTCGCCGCCGCCGTCGTCGGGGGGTTGGGCAACATCTATGGAGCTATTGCCGGCAGCATGCTGATCGCTTTCATCGAGGTATTTGCCACCGGTTTTATCCCCGGTGGAACGGCCTGGGCCAGTATTCTCGCCTTTTCAGTCGTCGTCCTGTTCATGATCTTCAAACCCGAAGGTATTCTCGGGGAGAAGACGATCCAAAAAGTGTGAGAGGGGCCGCAGTATGCCGCGATTACCCGTTGAAAGAAGCAAGATCTTGAAAAGCCCCTGGGCCGTGGTTGGGATCAACGTCCTGGCTTTCGCGCTCCTATATCTGGCCATCGGCTGGAAGTTCGCTGTCAGCATTACGGTGGTCAGCCTGATTGTCCTGGCCTTGATTTTGGCCGAGAGGGCCGGCCTGGTTGAAGAGGTGTTCTCGGCCTACTCGCGGCACAGAATGCCCGCTTTGGGGTCGATGATCTTTTTGATTCTTATTTTTCCGGTCAATCTGGCCGGCAACCCATACCTGATTCACATCGCGGTCATGGCCTGCCTATATGGGCTGATCTCTCTGGGCCTCAATTTTCAGATGGGCAGCACCGACATGACCAATTTCGCTTCGGCGGCCTTCTTTGGCATGGGGGCCTATACTTCTAGCCTTTTCTCAATGAAATTGGGCGTGTCGCCCTGGCTGGGACTAGTCATGGGCACGTTGACCGCGGTGGCTCTCGGCTACCTGGTCGGCCTGCCAACCCTCAGGACCCGGGGGTACTACCTCTCCCTGGTGACGATTGCCCTGCAAACCGTTTTCACCCTGCTGATTATCAACACCGATTGGGTCGGAGGACCAAACGGAATTGCCGCTATTCCACCCTTTTCAATCGGCTCCTTTTCTTTCCGCGAACCCCTGGTGGTTTTCGGACTGGAGTTTCCTTACCAGGTCAACTACTTCTACCTGGCCGCCGCTTTCCTGGTATTGGGGGCTTACGTGTCGTCGCGCCTGCACGCCTCGCGGATCGGGATGTCCTGGAACTTGATCGGCGAGGATGAGATAGCGGCTGTTTGTCAGGGAATCAACCCTTCAAGTGCCAAGCTCCTGGCTTTCTGCATCGGAGCAGGCTTCGCCGGCGCGGCGGGCTCAATCTACGCGCATTATGTGAGTTTTATCGGCCCGGAGGATTTTGACTTCCTCAAATCCTTAATCGTTATCTGTATGGTGATTCTCGGAGGGATGGACAACGTTGCCGGTGTCGTGGTCGGAGCGGCCCTGTTGACCTTGATTGACGAGAAACTCAGTGATTACACCG
>JBGFRN010000172.1:0-7329 GCA_041695105.1 Bacillota bacterium
CGATCGGGTAGGAGCCATCGCCCTCAGCGTTGGTGATCGAGACCCTCATGTCGGCCGGCATCGATTTGGCCGCCCCGGCAGCCGCCTGGGTCACCGAATCCAAGGTCGGGAGGATCCACTTTCCGGCCCGGTTCTTGAGCTGAGCATACGGAAGCTTGTTCTGCACGGCGTAAGCCAGTTCAACATACCCGATGGAGGTCTCGGTTTGCTTGACCTGCCCGGAAACGCCCTCGTTGCCCTTGGCCGATACACCGACCGGCCACTTAACCGAGGTGCCGCTGCCAACCTTAGACTTCCAGGCGGGGCTCACCTTTGAAAGATAGTCGGTGAAAACGGCGGTAGTGCCAGAACCATCGGAACGGCTGACCACGATGATATCCTTGTCAGGAAGCTTGATCCCGGGGTTGTTGGCGGCGATCTTCGGATCGTTCCACTTCTTGATCTCACCCAGCCAAATCCCGGACAAGACCTCTGGAGAAAGCTTCAGGCTTTCCTTGATGCCCGGCAGGTTGTAGGTGACCACAACGGCACCCATGACGGTCGGGATGTGGAAGATCTCCCCGGGGGCCTTGGCGATCTGCTCGTCCTTCATTGGAGCGTCAGTGCCCCCAAAATCGACCGTCCTGTCGGTGATGGCCTTGATCCCGCCGCCCGAGCCGATCGACTGGTAGTCGATCTTAATCGAGGGTTTCATCTTATTGTATTCGGAAAACCACTTGCTGTACAAGGGGTAGGGGAAAGAGGCCCCAGCCCCATTTAGATTTACAGTTGGACCCGGCTGGTCAACCGGCTTCTGTTCAGACTTTGGGGCGGTCGGGGCGGTCTTGGTTTCGGTTTTCGGCGCGGAACCGCCGCCACAACCGGCCGCAAGCGCCAGGAGCAGCCCGGCAATAATAGCCAAAGATACAAGTTTCACTACTTTCGGGAATCGTAACGACAACATTAGTAAATTAAACCCTCCTTAAAGTGTTGATCCGTTTACTTTTCAATTCGTTACAAGCATAAAACAAGAAGGTTATGTTTCAAGATGCTTTTGGTTAAGGTTTTGTAAATTTGACCGTTGTAAAAATTTAATCGTTACCAAAAGTCAAACCTACCTTAACCTAACCATAAATAACCAACACTATAATTGAATTAGTCGTAGGCATACATCACGAAGGAGACTCACAAAATGCAGCGGGCGACTTCCTTGATTTTAGACCTCACCGTCACCGGAACCGAGTTGCTACTGCTCACCGCCTCCTCAGTTCAGCCTCTGCTTGACCGCCTCAGTCCAACCCATCCATTTTGCAGCCAACAGGCCTGTCGCATTCTCCGCGGTGATGGCTTAGAACGTGAAGCCTCCCTATTCGAGGTGATGCTGCCCCAACTCGAGACGGGGTCCAACTGGGCCGATCGGGGCTGGCGAAATGTCAACCACTATTATGACCCAGAAACCGGAACCGGGCTATGGCGGTATCCCAACGCCGCCGAGGCTTGCGGCCGGTACTTCCATAGAGCCCTGGGCTGGTTCAAAAGTAATCCCGGGCGAGCCTTTTTTTACCTCGGGGCCGCCACCCATCTGGTTCAGGACGTCTGTGTCCCGCATCACGCCTCGGGTCAGCTCTGGAACGGGCACAAGGAATTTGAATCTCGGGCCGCCGAGCAGCGCTTCCTGCACACCTGCTGGGATAGCGGGCATTACTGGATCTCGGCTCAAGCCGGGGGGTGGATCGCCCGGAACGCCCACCGGGCCAAATGCCTGACCAGGGCAGCCGGTGAAAACGCCTCGCCCGCGAGCATGGACGAGGCGATAGGAACCCTACTGCCAATAGCTCAACGCTCAACCGCCGGTTTTTGGCGGTTCTTCTTGGACCAGGCCGGGGTTTCCGGCGGGGCTTGTTACAGGTTGGCCAGTGAAATAAAGGAGGCCAGTTAAGGCCAATGAGTTCGCCGGTTCTAATTTTGTCCGGCCCCTCCGGTGAGACGTGCCAAGCCGTCTCCTCAGCCATTGCTCAGGGAATCAACCGGCTTCAACCCAGCCAAGAATCTACTTGCATCCGTTTAGACGGAAGAGTTGATTTCTATCGCCGCCTGTCCGTTTGGCAGAACCGGGTGACCACGTTAGTCTCAGGACTCAAGCCCTTAGGTATTGTCTGCACTCATCCAATCGCGGCCCAGGCCGCCGGTGAGCTGCGCCTGAGCGGGGGCTCCGCCACTCCAGTCTTTGCCGTTCTTTCCCATTTTACCTTTGATCCGCTCTGGGTCCACCCTGGAATCGACCTGTATTTCGCGCCGAACCACGAATCAGCCGCCAATTTGAGCCTCTTGGGGGTGCCCGGGGACCAGATCAAGGTCACTGGCATTCCCATATCACCCGAATTTTTCGTCCCTAAGCGTCTCCTGGCCGTGGCCTCAAGAGTCCACTCGCGCGAAAAGCCGACCGTATTGGTCGACGGATCCTGTCTCGCCCGGTGCGCGATGAAGATCGGGCATCTAGAGATAATTGGAAATAAAGCCAAGGTGGTAATCCTGGCCGGAAACCATTCCGGCCTGCTTAACAAGACTCGCGTCTGGCGGCTGACCGGCCGCCCCTGGATTACGGCCTACGGCTTTCGGGGCCCGATCGGGCGACTAATGCGAGAGGCTGACATTTTCGTAACTAAAGCCGAGGGTGTTGCCTGCAGCCAGGCCCTGGCCCTCGGTTTGCCGCTGGCCATTTATGAACCCTCCGGCAGCCAAGATTCGGGCGCGCATTACCTGGTTAGACACGGAGCCGCCCTCAGCCTGGCCGACCCCATGCAGCTAGCCACGACCGTGGCCAGCCTTGTCTCCGATGAGAGCTGGTGCCTGACGCAGTTCGCGGAGGCCTCCTCCGCCCTCGGAAGACCCCACGCCGCCCTTGAGGTTGCCGGCCTCGTTCTGGATCAGAGCCAAAGCCGAGCCAACAAGAGACAACCAGAAAAAGCAAGGATGGGGCATTTTGAATCTTTATCAGAAACTCTCCTGGCTAATCACGACCAAATTTCCCGCTCGAGCGTCTTACAAGGGACGGCTAATGAACGAGGTCGTTCGCCGGACCGAGGCCGGCTGGCGGCTCTTGGTGGTAACTGTCAGGATTCCGGAATGGTTATGCCTGGAGCCATCGTTTAACTCTCGGGGCCGGGCCGAGGCCTTTGCGGTAGCCTGCCAGGCCATCCGAAAAATCCCTCACTACTGGGAACAGAGAGACGAGGCCCCGATTGCCTTTCGCTTGGGCCAAAACTGCCTGGGGGTGGTCCTGACCTCCGGTACTTGCCTGGGCAAGCCGAACCTGATCGACTGGCAGCCGCCCGGGACTTTAGATCTAGAGCGGTGGATTCAAGAAGAGGTTTTTCCCAAACCAATCTCAAGCCAAATACATAACAGCAGCATCGAGGTCGGCTGGTCACCCTTGAATTGGGGAGACTCAGCCCATTCTATTTTCTCTCCGCCTCCCGGCGAGGTCATCCGCTCGGCTTTCCTTGACGCCGTTCGCCTGGCCCTGCATATGGGCCACGATCCGGAGGGCTGGAAGCTGGCCAGCCTTCGCCACCAGCTCCTCTTGACCTTAAAGTCAAACCAGGTCTCAACTATGTTTCAGCCAATTATCGACCTGACCACCGGCAAGTTGTTCGGGGTTGAAGCTCTTTCCCGCGGGCCGGCCGGCTCTCCCTTTGAAAGCCCGTTGGCCCTGTTCCCTGCGGCCGAACAGGCCGGGTGCCTGTTCCAGTTAGAACACCTGTGCCGGCGCCAGGCCATCACCATCGCCGCCGGCCAGGGATTGAGGGGCAAGCTGTTCCTCAACATCAACCCTCAGGTGGTCAACGATCCAGCCTTTGAGGCCGGAACCACGATGCGCAACTTGGAGATCTTAGGATTCAACCCGAACAATGTGGTGTTCGAAATCACGGAGCGGCAAGCCATCTCGGACTACGCCAGCTTTTGCCGGGCCCTGGAGCATTACCGGTGCCAGGGTTTTATGGTGGCCGTCGACGACGCCGGGGCCGGATACTCCAGCCTCCAGGCCATCTCCGAGCTGCGCCCCGACTTTGTCAAGCTGGACATGTCCCTGGTGCGCGATCTGAATTCCAACCCGGTCCGGATGGCCATCTGCGAGGCCCTGATTGGGTTGGCCCATCGGATTGACGCCAGGGTGATTGCCGAGGGCATTGAAAGCGGCGAGGAACTCCGAACCTTAGCCAGCCTGGGTGCCAGGTACGGTCAGGGCTACTTTTTGGGACGGCCGGTGCGGTCCATACCCAAGCACCCGCCGCAATTCAGGTGGTTCGGCCTCCAGTTAGACCTTGAGGCCCTGAGTGAGACGGCCGCCGCCACGAACTATTGAACTATTAAGGAGGAGTCATTCATGAGCCCGCGAAAGACCGTTAAGCTAATGTTCCTGTGCACCGGCAACTCTTGCCGCAGCCAGATGGCCGAAGGTTTCGCCCGCCATCTGGGCGGTCCACACCTTGAGGTCTTCAGCGCCGGCCTGGAACCGGCCGGACTGAACCCGAGGGCGGTCTTGGCCATGGCTGAGGCCGGTGTGGACATCTCCCGCCAGACTTCCGACGCGATTGACCCTGGGCTCCTTTGCCAGATGGATCTCATCGTTACCCTTTGCGGTGACGCCCAGGACCGCTGCCCGGTCACCCCCAACGGCGTCCGGCGCCTGCACTGGCCGTTGCCCGACCCGGCCAAGGCAGCGGGAACTGACGAAGAAATTATGCAGAAGTTCCGGCTGGTGCGGGAGGCCATCCGCGAGAAGGTGGTCGATCTAATAAAAGGGGTTGATTCCTTAACTTGAGGATTCGTTAAAGGAGGCCTGGGGCGTGGGGTCGCCAGTGTTAATCCTCTCCGCTCCCTACGGAAACGGCCATCGGGCCGCAGCCCAGGCCATCGTCCAGGGCCTTCATCGGATTGCCCCGGACATCGAGACCCCGGTCGTCGACCTGGGTACCGGCGACCGGGCCTACCAAACCGTCCTAAAGCATTTCCCGGCCCTGTGGGAAGATCTTCACCGCGGGACCGCCCGCCCGCCCGGCCTGGCCGTTGCCTCCCGGGCCATCCAGGCCCTTTATAGCCGCAGGATCATGGCCCTGGTCTCCGGGCTGCACCCGTCGCGCCTGGTTTGTACCCACCCGTTCCCCGTTCAGGCGGCCGGTGAGCTGCGGCGCCAGGGCAAGCTTCCGCTTCCCCTGAGCGCTGTGATCACCGATTTCGCGGTTCATCCCCTCTGGTATCACCCCGGGGTCGAGCGTTTTTTCGTCTCCAACCCAGGATCGGCTTCGGCCTTGACCGCCCTGGGAGCCCACCCGGAATCTATCTCGGTCACCGGCATCCCGATCCGATTAGAGTTCGTAGAGTTCGCCTGCTTGGGACCGCCCGTCTCCCAGCCCCGGCTCCGCCCGGAGATCCTGATCACCGGCGGGGGGCTGGGGCTGAGTCCGGCCGGGCTGGATCGCCAACATTTGGATCAGTTGGGCGAGGTCGCCGGCGTCAGGCTGGTGGCCGGAGGGAATTCGGAACTCCTTCGCCGGGTTCGGGAGTGGGGGGAAGACGGCCGCCCCTGGCTTACAGCCTATGGCTTCACCCGCGAGATGCCCCGGTTGATGAGCCAAGCCGATATTCTGATTACCAAGGCCGGTGGGTTGACCTGCAGCGAGGCCCTGGCCTGCGGGGTTCCATTGGTGATCTTCCAGCCCCTGCCCGGCCATGAGGAGGATAACGCCCGCTACCTGGTCGGACAAGGCGCGGCCCTGCGTTTCGACGATCCGGACGACCTGGTCGCCGGGGTAAGGTCGCTGCTGTCCGGTTGTGGGCCGGATGGGGCTAATCCCTCGGGGCCCCTCACGGCGATGTCCGCGGCCGCCCGTAGGCTCGGCCGTCCCGGGGCGGCGCTGGAGGTCGCTAAACAGATCCTTGACTTTTAATAGTGGTCCGCTTTCCTCCATACGACATAACCTGTAACAACGATCTCCGAAATGAGATTACAGGAGGATGCGGCCGTGTCTGAATCTTATTTTCGTTGTCCCTATAGGCCCCAGGTCATCGCCCGGAGGATAACCCGGGCCGGCGTGAGCATTACCTACCCCCTCATCACCGGGATGCCTGGTGCAGTGGAAGCCAACCGTTTGGTCCTCCAGGCTCTGAATCAACTGATTCGGGATACCCGATACCCCCCCGAAGGAAAGGCCGAGGTTCACGGTAGGTTTTTTCTCCGTCTAAACCGCGCCTGCCTTCTCAGCCTGAGCCAAGAGGTCTATTCTTATGTCCAGGGCGCAGCCCACGGGCTGACGGCCGTCAAGTCCTTGAATTTTGACGTCTTAACCGGTCGCCCGCTCCGGCTCGAGGAGCTTTTCACACCGGGAACGCCCTGGGTTGAGGAAATCAACCGCCAGATCAAGGAGCAGATCCAGAGGCGCGATATCCCCCTGATCAATCCCTTTGAAAGCATCGGGGAAAACCCCGACTTCTACCTAACCGACAAGGACCTGGTAATCTACTTTCAGCTCTACGAATACACGCCGTATTACGTCGGGTTGCCCGAGTTTCCAATCCCCCTGGAGTCTTTGAGGCCCTACATCGGGCCAAGGAGCCCGCTGGCACCGCTGCTGGGATAGTGAACCCTACTCCCCGCTCTCCGTCCAAATCAGCATCCGCCGGCTGATGAACCCAAAGATCCAGTCGAGGGTCAGCCCGACGGCGGCGATGATCAAGATGGTGGCGTAGGTCATGGCGTAGAGCCCGTTGTCCATCGAATTGAAGAGGTAATAACCCAGCCCGGCCTGGCGGATAATCATCTCCGAGCCGAGCACGACGAAGAGCGAGATCGAGACGGCCATGCGCACCCCAGAGAGGATCTGGGGCATCGCCCCGGGCAGGATGACCTTGAACAGTACCTTGTACCCGCCGGTTCCCATCGTCCGGGCGCTCCAGATCAGTTGGCGGTCGACCCCCTGGGCGCCGTGGTAGGCGCTGATAACCAGGGGGATGGCGCAGCCGATAATGATAACCAGGATCTTGGATAGGTCCCCCACGCCGACCCAGAGCATCAGGATCGGAACCAGGGCGGCCTTGGGGATCGGATAGGTGATGGTCAGGATGGGGTCAAAGAAGTTGCGGACGGCCTCGGACCGGCCCATCAAGATCCCCAGCGGGATGCTTAGAAGCAGGCTCATCCCGAAACCTACCGCCCATCGGTAGAGCGACCCGTTCAAATGCTCGACGAAATCGGGGTCGGCCAAAATCTTGATGGCCTCGGTCAGGGCGCCCGAAAACGGTGGGAAGATTTCGCCCGAAACCATTCCGGTCCGAGGGATCAGCTCCCAT
>JBGFRN010000179.1:0-7290 GCA_041695105.1 Bacillota bacterium
CGATCGCCCCAAGAACCCCGGAAAGACTGCCGGGCTGATGATTGAGCAAAAGCGAGAGGGCGACTACCTTCAGGCCGTCCCCGTCATCAGGTATCTCAATGCCGTCGCGATACTTGTAAAAGGCGCTGCGGCTGAGGCCAACCTTCGCAACGGCCTCGCGAACCGTCCGGCAGTCTCCCCGGCGCAATAGTTCCTTGGCTTCGATCGTCTTTCTCAAAACCGGAGGGAGGGCATCACCCTTGACCAAAAATAAGTCCAATTTGGTTGAGCTCAAGCGGTTATCACCTCTAAATATTGTCCATGCGAATTCTATCACCCTGGGATTGGAAGTGACAATAGGCCGCCTCTCTTAAGAACCGGCTTCCCCGCTGGATTGGCGCTCGTCCAGGGCCCTGGCGATCTCGCGGCAGAGAGCCTCGACCATCTCCTCTTCGCTCACCTTGGCCACCACCTGGCCGTGCCTGAAGATCAGTCCCTGGCCGCGGCCGCCGGCCAGCCCAACATCAGCCGCCCTGGCCTCGCCCGGTCCGTTGACGGCGCAGCCCATAATCGCCACGCGCAGCGGCGACCGGCCGGGGATGGTTTTGACTCCCTCGAGGCGCTTCTCGACCTCCTGGGCCACCCCCATCAGATCGACCTGGCACCGCCCGCAAGTCGGGCAGGAAACGATGACCGGCCCGCGCGACGACAGGCCCAGCGATTTCAGGAGTTCATGGCCGACCCGGACTTCTTCGGCCGAAGGACCGGTCAGTGAGACCCGGATGGTATCTCCAATTCCGTCGAGAAGGAGGGCCCCAATCCCGACGGCCGACTTAATGGTTCCAGCAAACGGGGTTCCCGCCTCGGTTACCCCGAGATGCAGGGGGTAGTTCACCCGCTCCGATAACAGGCGATAGGCCTCGACCGTCATCAGGACGTCAGAGGCCTTTAAAGAGACTACGATATCGGAGAAGTCAAGATCCTCAAGAATCTTGATATGGCCGAGAGCGCTCTCGACCATGGCCTCGGGGGTTGGTGAGCCGTACCGGTCGAGCAGTTCTTTCTCGAGCGAGCCGGCATTGACCCCAATGCGGATCGGAACCGATCGCTCGGCGGCCGATCTGACCACTTGGCGCACCCGGTCGGGTTCACCGATGTTGCCCGGGTTGATCCGGAGTTTGTCGACTCCTTGCTCCAGAGCCGCTAGGGCCAGGCGGTAATCGAAATGAATATCGGCCACCAATGGGATCGTGATCGATCGCTTGATCTCGCCCAGGGCCTCGGCCGCCTGCCGGTCGGGCACGGCGCAGCGGATGATCTGGCAACCGGCCTCTTCCAGTTGGCGGATTTGCTCCACCGTCCCCCGGACGTCACGGGTGTCGGTCTTGGTCATGCTCTGGACGGTAACCGGGAAATCGCCGCCGATGCCGATGCCGGCCACCCGAACCGCCCGGGTCGGGCGCCTTTTTATACTAATAAGTGACACAGTTCACCTCGCCGCTCGCGGCGGTCTATGCGGCAAGCCGCTGAATATCTTTCAGGCTAATAAAAAGAGCCAGCAGCATCAATAGGGCGAAGCCAATGAAGTGGATAAAGTTCTCTCGGTTGGGGTCAACCGGGCGCCCCCTGACTTTCTCAACCGCCAGAAAGACCAGACGTCCCCCGTCAAGGGCTGGAAAGGGCAGTAGGTTGATGATTCCAAGGGTCACAGAAAGCGCCCCAGCCAGAGAAAGGAGCGTGGCCGGCCCGACCGCTGAGGCCTGCTCGACCAGCTTGATGATCCCGACCGGGCCGACGACATCAGCCGGGGCCTCGCGGGAGATCATCTGGCCAATCGAGGTGAACCAGAGGGTCGTCATTCCCACGGTCTGGCGCACCGCCGCCTGGAGTGACTCAACCGGCCCCATCCGAACCAGGTGGCGCCTGAAATCAACCCCAATCATTCCCAGGCGAGGATCGGCGTCGTTTGGTGGCGGCCCCAACCCGAACACCACCCGCAGGGCTCCACGCGCGATAACCAGGACGGCCGGCTTTCCCAGGCGTGACTGGATATTGCTCACCAAGGCCTCCCAGGTTGGGATCGGGACGCCGTCGATCGAAACCACCCGGTCGCCCGCCGCCAGGCCGGCCTCGGCCGCCGGCTTCCCAGACAAAACCCGCCCGATAATTGGCTGGTTGTCGACCGGCTTAACCAGGCCCACCGCCCCGAAAACCAGAGCGAACAAGACCACGGCCAAAAGGTAATTGGACAGGGGCCCGGCCGCAATGATGGCGGCGCGCTGCCCAACCGATTTGTCGTTAAAGCCTCGTCCCTTGTCCGCCCCGTCGTCCTGACCCTGGTCGCTTTCCATTCCGGCCATCCGGTTAAAGCCGCCCAAAAAGGCAAACAGCCTGAGGCTGTATTCGGTCTCCCCCCGCTTGGTCGACCAGAGTTTGGGTCCGAAGCCGATCGCAAACTCATGGACCTTGACACCGTTGGCCTTGGCCGCCAAGAAGTGGCCCAGTTCGTGGACCATGATTAGGACGCCCAAGACCAGGATTGAGATTATAAGGTTCATCACTACCTCCTGAGGGAGTTGGCGGAGACGAGAGCTTCACCGGCCTTGCTTCTGGCCCAGCTATCAACCTCGCGAATCTCGTTCAGGTCGCGGGGACGCTGGCTCTGGTGAAGGCCCATGACCGATTCGACGACCTCGGGCATCCCTAAAAATGAAAGCCTGCCGGCCAGGAAGGCTCCCACGGCCACCTCGTTGGCAGCATTGAGCACGGTCGTCATGGTTCCACCTATTTTAGCAGCCCGGTAGGCCAGCCGCAAGCAAGGGAAGGCCTGGGAATCCGGGGCCTGGAAGGTCAGGGTTCCGACCTTGACCAGATCTATCCGGGCGAAGGGATTGGCAGGGCGGTCGGGAAAGGTCAGCGCCAGTTGGATCGGCAACCTCATGTCGGTCGGGCCGAGCTGGGCCTTGACCGAGCCGTCGGTGAACTCGACCAGGGAGTGAACCAGGCTCTGGGGATGAACCAGGACGTCGATCTGATCGACCGGAACATCGAAGAGATACCTGGCCTCGATGACCTCAAGCCCCTTATTCATCAACGTAGCCGAGTCGATCGTAACCTTTGGTCCCAACGACCACCGGGGGTGCCTCAAGGCGGCTTCGGGAGTCACGTTGCCGAGCTGTTCCCGAGTCATCCCGCAGAAGGGGCCCCCGGAAGCGGTCAGGACCAGGCGGCTAACTGATGACAGGTCTTCACCCATTAAGCACTGGAAAATAGCCGAGTGCTCACTGTCGACCGGTAGGACAGCCAATTGTTGATCCCGGGCCAGGTCCATGACCAGCTCGCCAGCCCCAACCAGAATCTCCTTGTTGGCAAGGGCCAGCGCCTTTCCGGTTCGGAGAGCGGCCAGTGCCGGATCCAGCCCCTCCAGACCGACCATAGAAGCGAGGACCAGATCAGCCTCCAGTTCCTCGACCATCCGGGCCGGGGCACCCAGCCCACCGTAGATACGAACACCGGTGGGAGCCAGGGAACGAACCCGGCCGGCCGAGAATTCATCCGAAACTGCGACCGACTCGGGCCGGAACTCCTCGATCTGCCCCAAGAGCCGATCGACGCTCGACCGGGCGGCCATTCCAACCACGCTGATCCTATCACCGAGATTCCTCACGACCTCAAGGGCCTGGTTACCAATTGATCCCGTGCTGCCAAGAATGATCAGTCGTTTGGTCAAGAGGCACCCCTTTTGTAAGAGAAGAGCGGGATCAGCCCAGAACGGACCACGGCTTTAAGAATGATGACGGTCAGGGGGCCATAGACAACCCCGGAGGCCCCAAAAATAAGAAGGCCAAGGTAAAGGGCCAGCAAGGTGGCCAGCGGGTGCAAGCCGATCCGGTCGCCAACCAGTTTCGGTTCGATTACCTGCCGGACCGCGGTGAGAGCGGCGTAGAAAACCAGAAGCCAGATTCCGAAAAAGCGATCGCCGGCCAGGATTTCTCCGAGGCCCCAGGGCAGAAAGACCATCCCCGGTCCGAGCACCGGCAGGACATCAAGAGCGCCAACGAGCAGGCCGGCCGTCAGGGCGTAGCGTGAGCCAAATAGATTGAGAAAAATAACCGTCAGCAAAGTGCTGACGAACATTATTGAGAGCTGGGCCTTGACAACGCCGATCGCGGCCAAGAAGACTTCGGCCTTGGCCGAATTGACCCGGCCCTGCCAGTCCGGAGGCAACAGCGAGAGGATGAAGCGGCCGATAACCCTCTTGTCGCGACTGAAAAAAAAGGTGGCCACCACGGTGATAATTAGGTTAATCAGAACCCCGGGCAGGGCGCTCAGGGCGGTGATCGCCCCGAGGATCTCGCCGGCCCAGACGTTGACGCCGCGGTAGAAGGCGTCTACCTGCTCGTTCAGCGCGAGCTGCACCCCATCGGGAAGCTGGGCCCGCAAGGCCCCGAGACTCTGCCCCAGCGCGAGCAAAGTGTTCTGTGCTCTCTCCGAGTACCCAGGCATTGAGGCAATTATGCCTTCGAGCTCGATCCGGACCACACCGACTATGCCAATTACCAAAAGGCCAAGGATGATCATAAGAGCGGTCAGGGTCGTCCAGACGGCCAAACCGCGCGGGATTTTCCAGCGGTGCTCCATGATATCGACGGCCGGGTCGATGATCAAAGCCAGGAAGACGCCCAGGCCAAAGGGTAGGACAAATGGCAACAGATAGGCCCAGACCAGATACATGGCCCCAAAAAATAAGGCCAGAGCCCAGAGTGAATATAAGAAATGTCTCATTGCTCGATCACCAACCTCACTAGCCAGTAGCTTACCGGACCGGCGAACAGGGCGCTGTCGAACCGGTCAAGGATGCCCCCGTGGCCGGGAAGGATCTGACCGGAATCCTTGACACCACAATATCGCTTTAGGGCCGATTCGTACAGGTCACCTACCTGGCCGGCCACCGAAAGCCCGGCCGCCCCAGCCCCAAGCTGGAGAGGAGTCAAGGCGAGAGCCCCCGGTCCGGTCAGTAGGGCCGGCCCAGCCAGGACCGCTGTTAATACGGCTCCCAGGACGCCAGAAAGAGCCCCCTCAACCGTTTTCTTTGGGGAGATCTTGGGAGCCAGGAGGGTCCGGCCGAAGAAACGACCCCCGAAGTAAGCCAGGATATCGGTTGCCCAGATCACCAGAAAGGTCAACAGGACCAGTCCGAACCCGATGGATCGCAGTTCGGCGAAAACCGTCGTCAGCCAGCCGAGGTAAACTAACCCGTGAGCCGTGACCACCCCGTCGAGAAAAGTATATTTCGGCCAAAAGGCCGCTACCCCAGCCAAGAGCAAAAAGGCCAGACCCAGACCGAAGGTGTCAAAATGCATGAACAGGATGCCTGAGTACAGGCCGGCACTCCATGGATTGTGACCACGGCGGCTGAGCATGGCCGTATATTCCCTGGCCCCGAGCAGGGCAAGCACAATCCAAAGGCCCGACCACGCGAGCCCACCGATCCAGAGAAGAGCAAGAAAACCAACCCCACCGGCGACAGCCGTCATGACTCGGGTCTGCAGCAATAAGATCCTCCGTTCGACCTAGCTCGGCCCCTCCGCTTGGCCCGCCCCTTGTCCCAGGCCCCCGAACCGCCGGTCGCGGTTCTGGTAGTTCTTGATCGCCTCGAGCAGATGGGTGGGCCGGAAATCCGGCCAGTAGACCGGCGTGACCCAGATTTCGCTATAGGCGGCCTGCCAAAGAAGGAAGTTCGAAAGGCGAACCTCCCCCCCGGTCCGGACAATCAGGTCAGGGTCGGGCAATTCACCGGTGTACAGGCTCCCGGAGATCATTTTCTCGTCGATGGCCTCGGGGCTGATCTCGCCATTTTTGACGCGCCAGGCCAGGGTTTTAACGCAATCGACCAGTTCGGTCCTAGCCCCGTAGTTGAGGGCCAGGTTGAGTATTAATCCTTTATTCTTGGACGTCCTCGTAATCGCGTCGCGCAGCTCGACCCGATCGAAAAGGGGCAGATCCTCAGTTCGCCCGATAGTACGGATCTGGATATCGCTGCGATCAAGCTCCTCTATTTCCCGGCGCAGGAATTCGACCAATAGGTTCATCAGGGCCTCAACCTCGGCCCTCGGGCGCTTCCAATTCTCGGTTGAAAAAGCGTAGATCGTCAGCACCGGTATTCCCCACTCCCGGCAGGCCCGAACGATCCCGCGCAGGGCTTCGACCCCGGCGCGGTGCCCGGCCACTCTGGGCAGGCCACGCTGGGTCGCCCAGCGGCCGTTGCCATCCATGATGATGGCCAGGTGCTTGGGGAGGCGGGCGGGATCGATACCAGCCGGGACTGGCTTATCCAAAGAGTCCGGTTCGCTCAGAGCGAGGCGAAGACGGTTGATAACACCCTTAACGCTCATTGGCCACCACTAGCTCCACCCGATCACCCTCCAGTTTCCTTTGACGCAGAACCCGAAAAACCCCCTCGGGGTTGGGTGCGGCCGGAACTGGCCGGCGAGCCGGGGGTTTGGTCAGGACAACCTCGACGCCGCCGATTCCGGCCTCAGCGAGCCTCCGTCTAGCTTCATCCATATTCAGGGCAAGGACATCGGGCACCATAATTCACCCAGCCACAGGCCGGATTAGACCTCCAAAACCTCTTTTTCCTTGAGCTCAAGGACGTGATCAATCTCTTTTATATAGCGATCGGTCAGTTTTTGAACTTCGCTCTCAGCCCTTTTTTCTTCGTCCTCGGAGATTTTAGCGTCCTTCTTGAGGATCTTGAACTGCTCTAAGGCTCCACGGCGCTCATGCCTGATAGCGACGCGCTCCTCCTCGGCCTTTTTGTGCAGCTGCTTGACGATCTCGCGCCGGCGGTCCTCAGTAAGCTGCGGCACTACCAGGCGAATGCTGTTCCCGTCAGAATTTGGGTTAATCCCGAGATCTGATTTTTGAATGGCCTTTTCAATTCCGGCCAATGAAGATCTGTCCCAGGGCTGGATTAACAACACCCGCGGCTCGGGAACGCTTATGTTAGCCACCTGGTTGATCGGGGTCGGGGTTCCGTAATAGTCGACGCTGATCTTTTCGAGCATAGCCGCCGAGGCACGACCGGCCTTCACCGAGGCCATCTCCCGGCGAAAAACATCCAGGGTCTTTTTCATCTTGTCTTCGGTCTGGTTAATGATCCCCTTTACCAATGCCTTCTCCTCCTCCCACCAACGTCCCGACGCTATCGCCAAGGATTACATTCTGGATGTTGCCATAGCGTTTCATTTTAAAAACGACGATCGGGATATTGTTATCCATACACAGAGAAGCCGCGGTGCTGTCCAT
>JBGFRN010000141.1:0-7285 GCA_041695105.1 Bacillota bacterium
CAAGACAGTTGAGTGTGACATTCATTGCGTCACCACCTGGAGCCGCTACGACAACGTCTTTGAGGGCGTCCTGGCGGCCGAGGACCTTGGGCTCTGCCGTCCCAAGCCTGAAGCCAGGTATGTCATGATTCACGCCGAGGGGGGCTGGACGACCAATCTCCCCCTCGAGGACCTCGTCCGGCCCGAATGTCTCTTTGCCTGGGGGTTCGACGGCTGCGACCTGACCCCGGAGCACGGATGGCCTCTGCGTCTGGTGGTGCCGCACCTGTATTTTTGGAAGAGCGCCAAATGGGTCCGGGCCCTGGAGCTGATGGCCGTGGACAAACCCGGTTACTGGGAGCGCGGCGGCTATCATCTGAGGGGCGACCCCTGGCTCGAACAGCGCTACCGAGACGATCCGGATTGGTTTTACCCTAGGGGTTAGGCCGGGGCTTTTTTGGACGGCACTAACCGTATCCTCCTGGCACCGCCCTCCGAAGGGGGGCGGGGAGGTAAAAAGGAATTTTGGGAGGTGAATCATCAAACGTTTTCCGGCTAAGCGGGCCGATCAGTGAAAAAAGTTGACGGTACTGTCCCTGAAGGGCAATAATTTGAGCTACAAGGTGCTTTCAACACAAAAACCTCTTAGATTTTTTCGCATGGCAGTATCTGTAGTATCCGTCCTATACTAGATTTTTCGCCCGCTGGTGAACACACCCCCCGATGGAAATACGCGCTAGGATTTCGCGTTGGATATTAAACCATACATTACAACGGCGTCCTTGACTCCGAAACTGTTATAATTATGTCGACTTCGCGCAAATCTGCGCCTTCGCGGCAAATCTGCGCCTTGGCGGCAAATCTGTGGTTTCCGGCACCGAGGCGTTTGTCTTGAGCGGCGCTGTTCAAATGAAGGGAGGGTCGGCGATAATGAATCTTAACGGTATGCGCTGGCCGGTCGTTATCGCGGCAGTCCTGGCCACTTTTGGTCTTTTATTCGCCGGGGTAAAGATCTATCAGAAGCAGGCGGTTGACCGGCCGCTTTTTAAGCTATATCAGGAAATCAAAGAAGTCAAAGAGGTTCAGGTCGAAAAAGCGGAAGGCCAGATGGTTATTCGAGTCAGGTTGGATCGGGTTGATGACCTTCAGACCACCTACCGGCGCCTCGATTCGCTGGCCCGCTCCGTGCTCGGTCGGGACGGGTACCGGCTTGAGATCGGTGACAACCGCACTCAGGTTTTGGAACAGGCCTTCTACCGGATGCACTTCAGCCTGCAAGAGGCCAATACAACCGGAAATTTCACCGAGATGGCCCAGGAAATTGAAAACCAACAAAAATTACTGGACATTGAATCTAGTCGCCTATTCATTGATAATGAGAATCTCTACCTGGCCCTTGACCATCGCGGCGCCTACCTCTACGAGATCATCCCGCGCCTGGGCGGCCGGGAACGGTCTAAAGGAGAGAGGGGGTTCAGCGGATGATTAGAGAGCTGTTGCTGGGGGGTGCCGGTGGAGTCCTCGGTTTTTTGATCTATCAGGGATATAACGTCTACCCGGCTCTGTTCCTGCTCGGCGCCTTGCTGGTTTTCAGCCAGGCCCCAGGTTTCAAGGGCCTTATCGGGCGCAAGGCCGCTATCGGGGCCGCCCCCGGTACGCTTCAGATCACCTTCGGTGATATCGGCGGGCAGGCCACAGCCAAACGGGAGTTGGTCGAGGCCCTCAATTTCGTGGCCAAGCACGAGGAAGTCAAAAAGTACGGCATCAAGCCCCTTAAGGGCATTCTGCTGACCGGCCCCCCCGGGACCGGAAAGACCCTTTTGGCCAAGGCCTCGGCCAGCTACTGCGAATCGGGCTTTCTGGCCGCCTCCGGGTCTGAGTTCATCGAGATGTACGCTGGCGTCGGGGCCCAGCGGGTTCGGGACCTCTTTAAAAAGGCCCGCGAGCTGGCCCGTTCCCAAAAGAGGTCCTCGGCTCTGATCTTCATCGACGAGATCGAGGTCCTGGGCGGCAAACGCGGGAAACACCAGAGTCACATGGAATACGATCAGACCCTGAACCAACTGCTGGTCGAGATGGACGGCATCAATCCGGACGAGGATGTCAAGGTCCTGGTCGTCGGAGCGACCAATCGTTCTGATCTGATGGACCCGGCTCTGCTGCGGCCGGGGCGGTTCGATCGAATCGTAAACGTCGATCTGCCAGATCGCGAGGGGCGGTTGGCCATCTTGCAGCTTCACATCCGGGGTAAACCGGTTGATCCGGAGCTGGACCTCGACCTGGTAGCCCGTGACACTTTCGGCTTTTCCGGGGCCCATCTCGAAAGCCTGTGCAACGAGGCCGCGATCCTGGCGATGCGCGAGGACTCTCCGATTATAAGACAAAATCACCTGGTTGAAGCGATCGACAAGGTGATTCTGGGCGAGCGGCTCGACCGCCGGCCCAATCCGTCCGAACGCGAGCGCGTGGCGGTTCACGAGGCCGGCCATGCCCTGATCGGTGAAATTGCCAACCCGGGTTCGGTGGCATCAATCACGGTTTCCCCGCGGGGGAACGCCCTCGGGTACGTCCGGCAGTCGCCCGGGACTGACCGCTACCTTTACACCCGCCGGGCGATCGAAGATCAGATCTGCGGGCTGTTGGCCGGAGCGGTGGCTGAGGAGATCGTTCTCGGCGACCGGTCGACCGGGGCCTCGAACGACTTCAGTCGCGCCACCGAGCTGGCCAAAAAAATCGTTTACTCCGGCCTCTCGGATCTCGGGGTGGTCGACGAGGATCTGATCGGCCAGAGCGAGGTCAACGCCGAGGTCGGGAAGCTGATCAAAGAGCAGCAAGAGCGCTGCCGCTGTCTCCTGGAGGAAAAGGTCGAGGCGCTCAAGGAGACGGCCAAGATCTTGGGCGAGCGTGAGGTCATTTCCGGTGAGGAGTTCCGGGTGATTACCGGCGAGCCGATCCGTGCCGCGTAATGACCAAAATGACCGGTAGAATCCTGTGGCCGGGAGAGAATCCTTTCCCGGTCACTTTTTTTATTGAACCACAGAATACCATGAAAATAGCCCTTAATATTGACATCTGGGCCGGATGGTGGGTATGCTCACCTTACGACCGTTTGGGCGGTTGATCTTTGGTGCTTTACAACAGGGGGGAGAAGTTTGCCGGCCAACAAAGAGCAGGAAATCCTCGAATGTGCCATAAATCTTTTTCGAAATAAAGGCTACCACGCTACTTCGATGCAAGATTTGGCCGATGTGGTTGGCCTGCAAAAGGGCAGCCTTTACCATTATATTTCCAGCAAGGAAGACCTCCTGATGAAGATTGTCGAGCGAGCCATGAGGGCCTTGGTCGCCAAAGCCGAAGCCACCGAAAAAGAGAACCTGGGCCCGGCTGAGAAGCTTCTTCGAGCCATTCAGGAGCAAGTCGAGGTGGTGGCCAGCAATCTCGGCAGCCTGACCATTTTTATCCGTGACACTCACGCCCTGACGCCTGAACAAAAAGAGATCATCCGGGCCGGCCGCCGGCGATATCGCGACCTGTACGATAAGATCCTCCGGCAAGGCATTGCCGAGGGGGTTTTTCGCGAGGTCGATACCCGCCTGGTGTCACTGGCCTTATTTGGAATGGGAAATAGTATTTATCAATGGTATCAGGCCGATGGCCGGCGCGGAACCGAAGAAATTGGTCAGGCCTTCGCCGATATGTTGGTAAATGGGATCAGGAAGGGTGGAAACTAGTCATCGTTACTATCCCAGCCGGAATTTGCCTGATCTCGCTGCCGACGCCCTTTCCGGTCGGTCCGGTCAATGTGGTCCTGCTCGAGGCCGACCCGGTAACCCTGGTTGACTGCGGGCCCAACACCGAGGCGACGCGACAGGCCTTGGAGGAGGGCCTTTTTTCCCGCGGATTGTCGGTGGCCGATATCAAGGTTCTGGTGCTGACGCATCCCCACGTTGATCATATCGGGCTGGCCGGCTGGATCAAGGAACAGTCCGGCGCGATAATCATGGCTCACCCAAAATCAGCCGCAACTATCGCCGGAGCCGACACCGACATGCGAAAGGAGTTCGCCGAGGTCTTCTTTCGCCGCTGCGGGGTGCCGGATGAGGCCATAGCCATGGTTCGTGAGGTCTACCGTTCACTCAAGAAACTGGAGAGGCCAGCCGAGGTCGACGAGATGTTAGAAGACAGGGAGGGGCTGATCCTGGGCGGGCGCGCCTGGAGGGTTTTTGGCACGCCGGGCCACACCACCGGGTGCGTTTGCCTGAAAAGCCCAAACGATAAGGTGTTAATCTCCGGGGATCACCTCATCGGGCATATTTCCAGCAATCCGGTGCTTGAGCCCGAGTCGCCCGGCAGTTTGAAGCCCTTCCGGAGCCTGCCTGCATATCTAAAATCGCTCCGGAGGACGGCCAAGCTCGATTTGCAACTGGTTATTCCCGGGCACGGCGATCTGATCACCGACCATCGGGCCGTTATCTCGAACCGGCTTGAGATGCACGCCCGTCGCAAGTCTCAGATCGCGTCCTTCCTCCAGGATCAGGCGAGGAGCGCCTACGAGATCTGTGGGCTGCTCTACCCGGGTTTGGAGTACCGGCAGCTTTACCTGGGGGTCTCCGAGATAGTCGGCCACCTCCATCTGCTCGAAGACGACGGAGCGCTCGAGGTGACTCAGAAAGCCGGGGTAGACTACTACCGGCTTGAGGGAGTGAGAGGATGAGCTTCCAGAACCTTCTCTACCAGCCGGCCGGCCACGTCGTCTGGATCACCATCAACCGACCCGATGCTCGAAACGCGCTGAGTCAGGCCGTGATTGACGAGCTGCGTGCGGCCCTGAGCCAGGCCAGGGCGGATGGTAATATCCGGGTCGTCGTCCTGACCGGGGCCGGCGACAAGGCCTTCTGCGCCGGAGGCGATCTCGCCAGCTTCTTTCAGACTCAGAGCCCTCTTGAGGGACATCATAATCGCGGATCGCTGCGGGATCTCTTTTTAGAACTGGCCGACCTTGGCAAACCGACTATTGCCGCTGTCAACGGGCACTGCCTGGCCGGCGGCTTCGGCCTGGCCCTGGGATGTGACCTGCTGGTGGCGGCTGAGCACGCTACCTTCGGGGCCCCCGAGGTCGATGCCGGCCTCTTTCCGATGATCATCATGCCGACTATCTTTCGCAATCTGGGGCGTAAGAAGGGTCTGGAACTGATCATGCTCGGCGACCGGATCCCGGCTGCCGACGGGGAGCGCCTGGGGTTTGTCAACCGGGTGGTGCCGGGAGATCAGCTCCGGAGCGCGGCGGGGGAGATGGCCGCCCGGCTGGCCGCCAAGAGCCCGGCGGTGCTTAGGTTGGGGCGGGAGGCCTTCTATACCATGTCCGACATGACCTTTTCCCAGGCCGTCCGCTACTGCCACGCCATGCTTTCGGTCAACCTCCTGGCTGAGGACGCCCAGGAAGGGCCGCGGGCCTTCAAGGAAAAGCGCCCCCCGCAGTGGAAGGGAAAGTAGATGCGGGCTGAGCTGATTTCGGTCGGTACCGAGCTGCTGCTTGGCGAGGTTCTTAATACCAACGCCCAGTACCTCTCCCGGCGGCTGTCCGAGGTCGGGATCGACTGTTATTTCCAGCATACTGTCGGGGACAACCCGTCCAGGCTGCGCCGGGTCCTGGAGGAGGCCCTGGCCGGGTCCGACCTGGTCATCACGACTGGCGGGTTGGGGCCGACCATGGACGACTTGACTAAGGAAACGGTGGCCCAGTTCCTTGGTCTGCCCCTGGTGCTCCACCAACCCTCGCTCGACCGGATCGAGGCCCTTTACCGGCGCTTGGGCCGGGTTATGCCGCCCAGCAACCTCAAGCAGGCCCTCCTGCCTGAGGGCAGCACCCCCCTGCCCAACGACCGTGGTACGGCCCCGGGAATGGCGGTCCTCAAGGACGGCAAGATGGTCGTGATCCTTCCCGGCCCCCCGAGCGAGATGGTGCCGATGTTCGAGAACCAGGCCGTCCCGTTTATCGAGACGACCTGGGCCGGGCGGCTCAGGCCGCTTGTGGCTCGCGTCATGCGCTTTTGCGGGATCGGGGAATCTGATTTAGAAACCCGAATCCGGGACATCATTGAACATCAGAGCGACCCGATGATTGCCCCATACGTTAAGGCGTTTGAGGTCCAGCTCCGGCTCTCGACCCGGGCCTCAAGCCGCGAGGAAGGACTCGGGCGACTCGGGCCGGTTGAGCGGGCCATCGCCGAGCGGCTCGGTGGTTACCTGTACGGCTTCGACGAGGTGTGCCTGGAGGATGCGACCGGCAGGCGGCTCAGGTCACTCGGGCTCAGGGTGGCTGTGGCTGAGTCGTGCACCGGCGGCTGGCTGTCCAAGCGCCTGACCGGCATCCCGGGCAGTTCCGACTACTTTTTGTTTGGCGCCGTCACCTATTCCAACCAGTCCAAGATCTCCCTACTTGGGGTTCCGGCCGCGACAATTGAGGATAACGGGGCGGTGTCCGAGGAGACCGTCCAGGCGATGGCCGCCGGTGCCCGCGCCGCCTCCGGGGCTGAAATCGGAATTGGGATCACCGGCGTGGCTGGGCCGGGCGGCGGGACCGAGGAGAAACCGGTCGGCACGGTTTGGATCGGCCTGTCCGGGCCCTGGGGCGACGAGGCCAAGCTTTATAGACTCTGGGGGGGCCGGGATGATATTCGGGGCCGGGCGGCCCAAGAGGCCCTGGTTCGCCTCTGGCGCTACTTGTCGAAGCACGCACCAAGATAACATTGGATCTCGAAAGGAGTTCACCTATCTAAGTGGAAACCGCATCAATGACTTTTCAAGAAATGGGCCTGAACGATAAAATTCTCAAGGCCCTGGAAGACATGGGCTTTGAAGAGCCCTCGCCGATTCAGTCCAAGACCATACCTCTCTTGCTCCAGGGGCGCGACGTGATCGGGCAAGCCCAGACCGGAACCGGCAAGACGGCCGCCTTCGGCATCCCGATCGCCGAGGCCCTGCCGTCTCGGGCCAACAAGGTCGGGGCCTTAATCCTGACCCCGACCCGCGAGCTCTGCATCCAAGTCTCCGAGGAAGTCTCCAAGATTACCAAGTATAGGAATATCAAGGTTGTTCCTATCTACGGGGGCCAGTCGATCGAACGGCAGATCAGGTCGCTGCGCTTAGGGGTCGGGGTCATTGTCGGTACCCCGGGCCGGGTGATGGATCACCTGCGCCGCGGCACAATGAGGCTGGACGACATCAAGATCATGGTTCTGGACGAGGCCGACGAGATGCTCGATATGGGCTTCATCGAGGACATCACCTTCATTCTCCAACACAC
>JBGFRN010000161.1:0-7257 GCA_041695105.1 Bacillota bacterium
CAGAAAGGCCTGAACGCGGTTGCGCTCTGGCTCCCCGGCTGCGCAGCCGGCCATTTCCAAGACCAGGACCGGAAGTCCGGCCTTGCGGAGGGCTGAGGCTATGGGAACGGCGTCCCAGGCCTGCGGGTCGCAGAACTTGCGCCGGGCGATGATGGCGGCCTGAGCCCGGCGGGAGCGGGACAGCTCAAGCAGGTAAGCCTCCCGGGCTCCGGGCTCAGATCGGCGGCACGGGCAGGGCGGCCTTAAGGCGTGGCGGTCGGCCAGGGCCTCGAAGGGCTCGGCTTTCTCATTGACCAGACCGGCGTAGTGCCGGTAGGCGGTGCAGCTGTCCTCGGCCACCACCCGGGCGCCCAGGGATTCGATCAGGGAGTGGAGGCTGGAGTTTTCAAAGACGGCCCCGGTCAGGAGCAGGCGGTGCCGGGCGGCTCCGGAGGCGGCGGCCCTGGGCAGCCCTGCCCTGGCCTGGAGCACGGTGTCTTCCAGTTGGGGGAAGGCCGCCTCAAGTGAGGCCAAAAAATCGGTCGGCGGCGTGGTTAACCCGGCTCGCAGCCAGTCAGCCACGAGATCGGAGGGGAGGAACTCCCGCATTTCATCCAGGCGCAAGGCCAGGCGCCGGATCCGGTTGAGCAGGGCAATTGCCCGCCGTAGGGCTGCCAGTTCCGGGGCCGCCAGGTCCGCCTCCGGGTCTCGGCAGGCTTCCCCGCCCGGGGTGAGGCCCGGGGCCAGGCACCGGCGCAGGTCTTCAAATAGGGCGGCCAGTTCGGCTGAGTAGTAGCGCCCAGCTCCGGGGGCCTTGAAGTCGGCTGGAGGCACGGTGATGAAGGTCTGGGACCGGACGGCGCTCCGCCAGATTTGGGCCAGGCACTGCATCGTGTCACAGGCGTGGGCGAAGCCGAAGGCGGCGAAATCGTCCAGCTTGCCCAGTTCTCCGGCCGAAAGGCAGGCCTGGGCGTAAGAACAACAAAAAGCAGGCAGGCGCGTCGACGGTTGGCCGCCGTCACCGGGAAGCACCCGGACCGGTTCTAACCCGAGGACTACAACTAGTTCTTCGGGGAAATAACTACAAAAAAGGCCAAACCGGCCAGGGATGTTGGCGCCCAAGTCCCAGCCTCCCGGTTTTCAAACAGCAATTTTTTTGAGTGCGATAAGTTTCAACTTTAGTTGTTAGAATCCTCTTTTTTGTCTCAACCAGCATGGGTGGAGGCGGATCGATGTCCGGAAAGATCCTGCGTATCAGCTTCCTCGGCCGGGTATTCCATTTCAGCCACGTTATCCTTACCTTCCTCCTGATTCTATCTGGCTTGAAGATTTACTATCCGAAGCTGATCTTCGAAGTGCCGCCCGAATGGATAATCATGGCGCAGGAGGTCTTGGGACTGGCCTGGGTTACTCTGCCCCTGGCGGCGCTGGCGCTGAGGTTTCGGAGCACCGTCCATTTTCTTTCGGAATACACCCGCTGGACTCTCGACGACCTGGTCTGGCTGGTCAAGTTCGTGCCCGGACTGATCCGGCCCGATAAGTACCACCTTCCGCTGATCAAGACCAAGATCAACCCGGGCGAGCGGCTGGTGGGAGCCTCGATGATCGCCGTCAGCTCGGCCCTGGCGGTGACTGGACTGATCAGGGTTTGGGGGGATTGGGTTTCCCCCGGGCTACTGGTCAGGGCCGAGGCCATCCACCGGGTCTCTTTTTTGCTTCTACTTCTGTTTTTGGCCGGGCACATAACGGTTGGGTTGGGGATCTTGCCCTCCTACCGGGGGGTGGCTCGGGCGATGTTTGGGGACGGCCAGATCACGCTCAGCCTGGCCGGGCGCCACTGGCCTTACTGGACGAGGCAAAACTTGCTTGGGGAGTGGCCCCCGCCGGTTAAATGGGAAGAGGCCCTGCGGGCCGGCATTTACCTTTCAGCGGTGGCGGTGGTCTTGGCCTTAGCCATCTTTTACCCCCCGACTGAGCGCGGCCCGGCCGCCGTGAGGGCACTGCCCCCGACCGACGGGCTGGAGGACGGGAGCTACCGCGGGGCTTACGGCCGGGTGGCCATCCGGGCCGAGGTGCGGGGAGGGAAAACGCGGGGCTTCGAGGTGAGCTGGCGCGAGCCGGTCGACGGGGAGGCGGATGGCGAAGGGGCAGCCGGTGAAGGGGCAGTCGGGCCGGTATCAGGATCCTCCCCCGGCCCTTCGCCTTATGAAATCAAGCGGGCGATGATGGAGGCGCTTAGGCCATAACCAAAGATCTCAAAGTCGACCGCCGGACCCTCCTCAAGCTCGGCCTGTCCGGGGCGGCTCTGGCGGGTGCCGCCTTTTTTAATGGCGACTTGACCCGGCTCTTCACCGACCCGGAAGCCGTCCCGGTCGGCCCGGTCGAGGCCGAGAGCTGGGTTTATTCGACCTGCAGCTTCTGCGGGGTCGGCTGCGGGGTCCTGATCGGGGTCAGGGAGGGGCGGATCGTGGCCGTGCGCGGCAACCCCGATTACCCGGTCAACCGGGGCTATCTCTGCGTCAAGGGGATCTACCAGTTCCGGGCCCTGGAGGCCAGGGATCGCCTGCGGGCCCCGATGATCCGCAAGGGGGAGATCTGGAAGCGGGTCTCCTGGGATCAGGCCCTTGACCTGGTGGCCTCCAAGATCAAAGAGGCGGTCGCCGCCGGCGGGCCCCACGTGGTTGGTTTTTACGGCACCGGCCAGGCCATTCTCGAGGATTATTACTGCCTGGCCAAGCTGGCTTTCGGGGCGATCGGGACGGCCAACCTAGACGGGAACATCCGGCTCTGCATGTCAAGCGCGGCCGAGGGACACAAGCTGACCTACGGCTCGGACGGGCCGCCCGGCAACCTCGACGACGTGGAAGAAACCGGCTGTATCCTGCTTTTTGGCTGCAACCCGGCCAACATGCATCCGATTCTCTTCTACCGGATGCGCCGGGCCAAGCTGATCTGCGGGACCAAAGTCATCGTCATCGACCCCCGGATCACCCCGTCCTCGATCCTGGCCGATATCCAGCTCCGGCCCAGGATATGCACTGACCTGGCCCTGCTCAACGCCATGGCTAACGTTCTGATTCGAGACGGCCTAGTAGACCACGATTTTATCCGGCGCCATACTAATGGCTTTGATGAATTCCGGGAGACGGTGCGCCCCTATACCCCGGAAGCGGCTCAGGAGATCTGCGGGGTTCCGGCCCGGGAGATCGAAAGGGCCGCCCGGATCTATGGAGAGGCCAGACGCGCCTTCTCGCTCTGGATGTCCGGGGCCAACCAGCGCCATACCGGAACCGCCCTCAACCGGATGCTCCACAGCCTGGCCCTGATTACCGGCAACGCCGGGCGGGCCGGGGCCAACACCCTTTCCCTGGCCGGTCAGTGTTCTTCGATGTCGGGCAAGGAAACCGGGGCTTACGGCAACCTGCCGGGATACCGGGATTTCCAACGCCCCGAGGATCGGGAGGAGCTGGCCAAACTCTGGGGGGTGCCGCCGGAGCGAATTCCTCGCCGGGAGAGGCCGTTTCAGGCGCTGGAGCAGGTCGCCTCCGGCCAGATTAAGCTGCTTTGGGTCATCGGCTCGAATCCGGCCGTCTCATATCCAGACGCCAATTTTGCCCGCCAGGTACTGGGTGCCGCGCCGTTCCTGATCGTTTCGGAGGCTTTCCACCCGACCGAGACCTCGCGATATGCGCACCTGGTACTGCCGGCCGCCATCTGGGGGGAAAAAACCGGTCTGTTCACCAACTCCGAGCGCCGGGTCAACCTCTGCCGGCAGGCGGTTTCCCCGCCCGGTGAGGCCCGGCCCGACTGGTGGATCTTCGGGCAGGTGGCCGCACGCCTCGGGCACGGGGCGCTTTTTCCTTTCCGCGATTCTGAGGCGATCTTTGAGGAATGGAAACAAGTTTCGCGCCGGACTCCGGTCGACATGAGCGGGATGAGCTACGAGAAGATCGAGTCTCGCCAGGGCATCCGCTGGCCCTGCAACCGGATCCATCCTGAAGGAACCGAGCGGCTTTACTCCGATCTGAACTTCCCAAGCCGGGATGGGCGGGCCGAGCTGGCCGCCTTCGAGCATGAGGAGCCGGAGGAGAAAACTGGGCCGGAGTACCCCTTTCGCCTCAACCCGGGGCGGGTGCTGCAGCAGTGGATGACCCGGACCAGGTCGGCCAAAATCGCTGAGCTCGAGGCCGAGGTGCCCCGGCCGTTCGTCGACCTTAACCCGAGCGACGCCAGTCGCTTGAGGATCAAGGATGGGGAGCAGGTCCGCCTGGTCTCCCGGCGGGGACAGGCCCTCTTTTGGGCACATCTAACCGACCGGATGCACCCCGGCGAGCTGTTTGTGCCCTTCCACTTCGGGGAGCAGACGGCTAACTTTCTGACGCCCAACATCGTCGACCCGATCTCAAAACAGCCGGCCTTCAAGGGGAGCGCGGCCGTCAGGGTGGAAAAGCTGTGAGGTGGACGCTGGTCTTGGCGGCGATCCTGGCCTTGACGGTGTTGGCCCTGGCCCTGCCAGGCTGTTCGGTCTGGCCTCGCCCCCAGCAGCGGCCCGAACTGGGCACCGGTTCGGCGGTGATGGACTCGGCCGCGTTGGAAAACGTTTGGGAGCCGGGGGCCGGCGGGGAAGCTTGCTCAAGCTGCCACCGTTCGGTCTACCTGGAGCACCGCTCCAGCTCTCACGGTCAGAACCACGTCGGCTGCACTGAGTGCCACCGCTTTGCCGGGGCCCCGTCCGAAAGGCCGGTAGGCCCGCCGCGCCTCTTTGAGGCGGCCAGCTTGAACGTCTGCCGGTCCTGCCATGGCGTGGCCGCCCGGGAGCTTGAGGGCGGGCGCCACGCCAGCCCGCTGACCTTCGGGCGCCGTCTCTTGGAGGGAGGGAGCACCCGGCCACCTTCCCCCGGTCTGGGGCGGATCACCGTCCAAGTCAAGGGACAAAATTTGTGTCTGATTTGCCACTGGCAACATAATTTTAGGATTTCTCCCTAAAAAGTCAGATTTTTTTTGTCACAGTTCTTGCCAGTTTCAAATTTAGGCCTTATAATCAAGTCAATGTACTTACCGGAAGCTTGGTCCATTTGGGAGCCTCTTAGGATCCGACGCCGGGCATGGAGCCCACTCGCCGCCCTCCTTAGAAGCCCACAGACCCAGGCCCAGGTGGGTAACTCTAAGGAGGTTTTGGTTTAGTGTATCAAGACAAGACTCTGACCTGTCGCGATTGTGGAGCCGAATTCGTCTTCTCCGCCCGCGAGCAGGAATTTTACGCCGAGAAGGGCTTTCAAAATGAGCCTTCCCGTTGCCCCGAGTGCCGGGCTGCCCGCAAGCGTGAGCGCGGTGGCGCTCCGTCCGGAGGCAACCGGAACCGGGAGATGTTCTCGGCTGTATGCGCTTCTTGCGGTGCCGAGACCGAAGTGCCCTTCAAGCCGACCAACGGCCGTCCGGTTTATTGCCGCGACTGCTTTCAGGCCGTCAGGGCTCAGAGCTACTAAGAACTAGCTCGAACAACTGCATGAAGAAGCAAGAACCCGGCCCTCGTGGGCCGGGTTTTATTTTGCAAGAAAGTCCTCCGGCAAGAAAGCCCCGGCCCACCTGATGGCACGGCCGGGGCTTGGTCTTGGTCGTTTAAACCTGCGGCACCGGGGTCAGCCACTTCTCCTTGTATTTAGGGTCATCCCCGCGGGCGGCGGCGAAGTAGGCCTTTTGGATCTTCAAGGTCAGCTCGCCGGCCTGGCCGTGCCCGCCGACCAGGCGGTGGTCGACCTTGGTTACCGGGGCGACCTGGACGCCGGTGCCAACCAAAAAGATCTCATCGGCGATGTAAAGCTCGGTCCGGTCGATCGGGCGGGTCTGAACCGGGATGCCCAGATCGTCGCATATCCCGAGGATGGCCTGGCGGGTGATTCCCTCGAGGATGCCCTCGGTGACGCAGGAGGTGATCACCCGGCCATCGCGGACGATAAAGAGGTTTGAGGTGGTCGCCTCCGAGACGTGGCCGGCCGAATTGAGCATGACGGCGTCGTCGTAGCCGCCCTGATGGGCGTCGTCAACGGCCAGGGCGGCATTGATGTAGCCGCCGGTGACCTTGCCCCGGCCCGGGATGATATTATCGTCGATCCGGATCCAGGGCGAAACGGTCAGGTGCAGGCCCTTCTGAGTGTCGAGGTAGTCGCCCATCGGGACGGTGAAGACGGTGAAGGTGTCCTCAAGGCCGGAAAGGCGGACGCCAATGGCGCAGGTCGATTTGAAGGCCAGGGGGCGGATGTAGACGTCCTGCTGGTAGCCGTTCATGGCCAGGAGCTTCAGGGTGATCTCGCACAGTTCGTCGACCGAGTGGGGAAGCTTGATCTTCAAGATGCGGCAGCTATTGTGCATCCGGACATAATGCTCCCGCAGCTTTAAGGCGTAAAGCCTCTGGTCGCTTTTATTCCAGTAAGCCCGGATGCCCTCAAAGCAGCCGGTGCCGTAATTCAGGGCGTGGGTAGCTACGCTTACCTTGGCTTCCGACAGCGGTATGAACTCGCCGCGGAAGAAGCACATAGCTTTTTCGGCTACTGGAGTCGGTTTGTGGCCAAGGTCGGCGTTGCTGCTCATCGTTCCGGTTCCTCCCTTAGTTTCCGGGCATTATTTCTACTTTTAACATTGAATTTGCAATACATTATCGCCTAGTAACGACTGACTTGACAAGATGTTTTTCGTTGGGGTGTTTTTCGTCGGGGTGTTTTTCGTCGGGGCTTTTGAGGTTGAGGGGGTCAATCCGGGTGCCCGGCAGAGGGCTCACGCAATATTTTAACAGCAAACCAGGCTCTGGACGTTAAAATATTGCGTCAGACCCCGGCTGGGGTTCACAAAAACCGGCAAATCCGGGAATCTAGGTCAAAAAACTCAGGTTTTCATACCCTCAAGGGTAATATTTCATACCCGGGGGCGAATTTTACCCCTGCCCTGAAATTCTCACTCAAATTTTTAACCCCAGCACCCGCGATTTATCGTTAAAAATCTGCGTGAGGGCCTAACTCCCCCCAACCACTCCCTCCACCACCGCCGGCTATCTGCACATTGCGGCGAGAACGAACAGCTTGTTCGCTTGACGGCGGCGAACATCCATTCTATAATCGGACTCACCCTCTCCGAACAATAGTTCGTAAAGGTGGGTTCTGTAAATGGCCAGCGGAGGCCAAAAAGCTAGTAATATCGCATATCTTGAGCTTTCCGGGCTCTACGCCGGTGCCATAGATTCGGGGGCGGCCGGGTCGCCCGGGGAAGGGCGGCGGTCAGGGGCGG
>JBGFRN010000249.1:0-7246 GCA_041695105.1 Bacillota bacterium
CGGTTCGCTCGTGAAGCAAGAGGGCAATCACCTGAATGGTCTTGCCCAGACCCATATCATCGGCCAGGCAGGCACCAAACCCGTGTTTTTGCAGGAAAGCCAGCCAGGATAACCCTCGGCCCTGATACGGGCGCAGTTTTCCCTGAAAAAGGTCCGGTTCCTGAAGTTCTTCTAACCTGGCCTCCCCGTGCAGCTTGCCGATCAGGTCGGCAACCTCGCCCTCGGCCCGCAAGTCCAGAACGGGCAGACCGGGTGCAACCTCCCCCGGATCTGCTGCCAGGCGAAGGACTGAACCGAGGGTCAACCGATCTTTTTGCTTCAGGTGCTTCAAGGCATCCTTCAGTCTCTCAGGATCTACTTCAGTCCACCGGCCCCTGATCCGTACCAGTGGAACCTTCAACTTGGCCAGGCGGTTTAGCTCTTCACGAGTGAGAGGCTGGTCGCCCAGAGCCATCTCCCAGTCAACCTCAACCAGATCCTGCAAACCCAATCCAGCTTTGCCGGATCTGCCGGGCCTGGGGCTAGACGCCTTCCTGACTCGCAGGCGGACTCCCAGCCTGTTGTCCTCATCCCACGCCGATGGAAGCTGTACCCCGAAGCCGCTCTCTCGCAGCAGCAGGGCACCCTCCTTGAGGAACTGATACGCTTCCGGCAGATTTAGGGGGCAGGTGTCCGGATGAGATTCATGCAAAACCCGTTCCAGGGGGGGGAACAGACGGACCGCCGTGCCGAGGTCACCCAGTAGCTGCTCCTGGGGCCGGTCAAACCGCCTGTTGAGATACCGCAACGTGTCGCCGCGCTCTCGCCAGACCTGTTGGGCTGGGACCAGGAGACTGGGATCATCGTTGGCCTGCAGGAGCAGGCTCAAAGTCCATGGTTGATTCTCCAAGTCTCCGGCCGGCGGTGGCTCTAGCCGAAAGCAAGTTCGGAACCTACCCGGGGCTTGCTCCCTCAGGACTGGGGCCGACCAGCGCTGTACAGCCTGGCGCAGAGTCTCAATCTCATGGTCTCTGGCCATCAACACTGGCATAGGGGCAGCCAGGGCTGCGAGCCACTCCTGGGCCGCCGGCAGCCATCGATTCTGGAGCGGCCGTTGTACTGAACCTGGTCCGGCGAGCCACCGGCGGATGAGCCTTTCGGCGGTAACGCCAAGGAAGTCGCTTACCAGGGCACGGGCATCGGGCGCTTGGTGCTGCGGCTTATTTCTCATCGGAGGAAACAGGGCACGAGAGATCGGCGGCAAGGCATCGACCAGAGCAGAGAACCGTTCGCGGTCGAAAGCGTCGGTCAAGACCAGCCGCCAAACAGCCTCAGGCTGATCTCCACTTATTGAAGGCACAAAACGCTCCCGGGCCAATAATTCCAGGAGGAACTTGGCGGCCTGGCCCCAGTAACGCAAGTCCGCGCCTAGACCATAATAGGGCGGGCATGAGCGATCCGTAAGACCCGCCAACCAAGCTACCGTATCCGCCGGAGACAGGCTCAGGCCTCGAATGGTCCAGGGCAGCAGCTCCAGAGCATCACCGGGAGCTGCCACTTTTGGGCCACCCAGGTCCGGTGATGGAATAGGGCCGGTATCCCTCAGGCTGGGCAGGTAGGCAACGCGAGCCATCTCCAATCCGGCAGGCGCGATAACGACAATTTCGGCCTCCGGAGCCTGGAAAGGGTGACGGGGAATGGTCTTCTGGGCCTTGGGGCGACGGTCTCTGGCAAGTCGAATGGCATCCTCCGCCCAGAGAAAAAAACATCCTTTTGGGTCACGGGGGATCCACGTGCCATGAAACACAAAAGCAGGAATGGGCATCACACTCCGCCATAAGGTGTCTACCAGAGCTAAGTTTTCAAAAACGGGATGCAGAACACCTTCTTTCGCCGTAATCCGCTCAGATCAGACTCATTCAGCCAAGAAGAGGCAAAGCCTCTTTCCTGCGCGAAACTTTCTGGTTAAAGCTCACGGGTGAGGTTCTATGACCACCCAGATTACCGTTTGGTCGAGGATGACTCGGACAACGACCCCTGGACTCTTCCTCATTCCACGAATTGTCCTTCGCGTAGCAGTCGGCTTCGGAATTGGCAAGAATCAAATTCAAGGCGAAAAACCGATCTGGGTTGACAAGCTCAAGTGGGAAAGGGTGGGGGAGGTGCAGTGGTTCGTCTATGACGACGAGGTACTCCGGGGAGACCAAATCGCTGGTCATTGAACTCGAGGTTGGACCGGGTTTCGAGGGGAAGCGCCCCCTGGCCGAGGTTGAGTTTGAGTATGCCTGTGCTCCAGTCGATTTTCGACCTTGAGGGTTTTGGAGAAGACGGGACCGTGGGCGAGCACCTCGGATTCCTCAGGGATGCGGTGGCTGAAATCAACCGTGGCTCCTACAGTTCAAGCTCCAGGCAGGAATTGGATACCACTCTGCCGTGATTTGACGGGAAACGTGCAGAATTCTGGTCATCTCCCGCCCCCGCCCACAAGCTCCTGGAAAAACTGTCGCCGGCCCTTGAACATGTGGACAGTTCCTCGGGCACCAGATAAACCATTCCGCGATCAAAGACCAATAGGAGGCCTCGATGCAAGAAAGGCTGGACCTTGAGAAACAGCTTCGCCGTCACTTCGGTCTGGCTGGCTTCCGCCCCCTTCAGAAGGAAATTATCGAGGCGGTCTTAGCTGGTAAGGACGCTGTAGCCATTTTGCCTACTGGGTTAGGTAAGTCCCTTTGCTACCAACTGCCGGCTCTTCTCTTTCCGGGCCTCACCGTAGTGATTTCTCCTCTGATTTCGCTGATGAAAGATCAGGTCGACTCGCTAGTGCAGCGAGGCATCGCGGCGGTTGCCCTTACCAGCCATGACACCCCTCAGGAAGGGCGCGTCAAGTTGGTTGGTATCGGCCGCGGTCAATTCAAGCTCATTTTTGTAGCGCCCGAACGACTCCAGAACGAGGTTTTCCTCGCCGCCCTTGGTTCGGCTCGGGTCCGGGTCAGTCTTCTTGCGGTTGATGAGGCTCACTGCGTAAGCCAGTGGGGCCATGACTTTCGTCCCGAGTACCGGCAGATCCCCGAATTCCACCAGGCCATTGGACGACCGCCTCTTCTGGCCCTGACTGCGACGGCACGCCCATCGGTCCAGTCAGATTTGCAGCAGCAGCTTGGAGTTCTCAATGCCCTCGTCTTCAGGGCTAGTGCTGATCGTCCTAATCTCTGGTTCGGGGTGGATCATTGTCAAAGCGAGGCCGAGCGAGAAGCTAAACTGACTCATCTAATTTCGGAAGCCGATGGCAGCGCCATAGTCTACGTTACCAGTCGAAAAGAGGCAGAGAATTGGGGGCGTGCGCTCTCCTCGGCCCTTTCCGAACCTGTCCTCTATTACCATGGTGGGATGGGTGCCGAGGAACGAACTGCGGTTCAAAATCGGTTTATGACCGACCAAGTGAGGGTTGTCGTGGCCACTAACGCCTTTGGAATGGGTATTGACAAAGCGAACATACGGCTGGTGGTGCACGCCGGCGTCCCAGACAGTCTGGAGGCCTATTTCCAGGAGCTTGGTCGTGCGGGACGTGACGGCGGCCCAGCGGAATGTCGCATGGTTCTCGTCCCAGGCCGAGACGTCAAAGTGCGTGAGCACTTGATGTTTCAATCTAATCCGGACGAACCGGCTCTTCAAAGGTTCCAGCAGATGAGAATCTACGTTTACCTTAAGCAGCAGTGCCGTCGAGACTTCCTCCTACGATATTTTGGGGAGCGGCCTCCAGCTAAGGCCGAGGCCTGCTGCTGCACTTGCCACCCCAGGCCCTTTACGGTTGTTGTACCGACTGTGGCCGGTCGCTCGCGCCGGACCATAAAACCTCATTCCAACCCGCCGCCAACCCCGGTAGCCTCTGCCCAAAGCCCAATGCAGGCCGCCATATTGGAACGTCTCAAATCATGGCGCCGGCAATTGGCGGTCCAACGAGGTGTTCCGGCCTTCGTTATCTTCGGTGATCGAGACCTGGAGGGAGTGGCGGCGGCTGCACCGCGGACGCTGGCGGATCTATCGGGGTGCCGAGGGGTCGGACCGACTAAGCTGCGGGAGTACGGTGAGGCAATCCTGGCCGAGATTGTGGCGGCCCTACCTGCTGATGCTGCCCCAGCACCGGACTCACAACAAGAAGTGGTCGATGGGGGCAAGGTAAGCCACCAGGAAACTGCTACCGCACACTTTATAGCTGGACGGACTATCCAAGAGACTGCGACCCTAATGGGGTTAGCCCACAGTACAGTCTTCGGCTATTTGGTCAAATGGCTTACCATAGATACATCTGGCTTGTGGAAACAGGCCGTCCGCCTGGTCCTCACCCCCGAGTCCTACCGAACTATTCGGGCCGCCTTGTTGGCAGAGACGGACGGGCGCCTCAAGGCGGTCTACGAGGCCCTTGGCTGCCGATATACATACGACCAAATTCGAGTTGCGAAGGTGGTCATGGAGAAGGTAAAACCAGACTTGAAATAACCGCGGCTGAAAGGAGTGGGCAATTGACAACGGAGCCCAGTTCGGGTGCGCAGCCCGCGCGGCACTCAATTCCGCCAATGGGCTACGACCCGCTTGCGCGAATATCTCGTCAAGGGTTTTGTGATGTACGGCCCACGAAAGGCAGTCGATTCCCTACGTAATCATAGGCGACCGTAGCTTCATCGTCCTGGAGAGTGTTATGGCGGTCCATGATGAGCCAGGGTTCTACGAACTTGATGCTGAAGAGGCAGAGATGCTTCGAGAGGCGGCGGAGGACAGGCGACCAGAACTTGGCCCGTGACTGAGTGGCTGAAAACAGCAGTGGACGACCTCTTGAGGCACGACCTCAGCCGGGTTCGGCGACAACCACCCCTGAGGCCAATTGGCGTTGCTGTCAGGAATGTCGTCAAGGAAGTCCGGCTGTCTAAATCGGCTCAGGCCTGGAGGAGGCGGAGCGTCCGCTGTCGTAATTGGCAGGTCATAGGCAAAGGGGCAGCCTGTGGTAACTTGAGGACATCGCCGGAGGGCTGAGATTTGAAAGAAAAACGCCTGCCTGCAGAACAATGGATCTTCCGCGCCCGTTTCCGGCGCGGCGCCTTTGGTTGGCGCTCGGAGCCAGCTATCACGCGAATTAAAGAAGCAGTTACGGAAATCAAAAAAGCAGCCCGCCAAGATCCCCTCCTGGGCGCGGAAGGGGCGGTGCTGCTCCTGGAAAGGCTATCGCCTGCCATTGAAAACGTGGATAGCTCATCGGGTGCCATCGGCACGGCCGTCAACAACGCCATAATGGCCCTGGTGCCGATCATCGCCGGGGCCCCCGCCGGTGCCGCACTGCGGGAGTCATGGCTGGAGCGACTCTGGCGGGCGGTGGAAGAGGATGAGATGCCCTATATCGAGCTTCTGCCCGATTTCTGGGGGGAGTTGTGCGTGACTCCCGAGCTCGCGGCGAGTTGGGCCGATCGTTTTGTCGATACCGTGCGCCTGGCCTGGAGCCCAAAACCCGGGGTCGGAGGCTATTTCAAGGGCACCACCGCCTGCCTCAGCGCTCTTTTTACGGCCGGACGTTATGACGATATTCTCGGCCTTCTTGATTTCGAGCGCCATAAAATGTGGGACTATCGCCTATGGGGCGTCAAGGCATTGGCCGCTCAGGGCCGGAGGGCTGAAGCCCTTGGTTACGCTAGCGACTCCGGGGCTCTAAACGACAGCCCGGTTCCCATTGCCCAGGCCTGCGAGGAGATCCTGCTGGCCAGCGGCTTGGCCGAGGAGGCCTACAAGCGCTATGCCATAATGGCCAACCAAAAGGCGACCAACCTGGCCACTTTCCGTGCCATCGCCAAAAAGTACCCTCACAAGGATCCGGACGCTATCTTGAGCGACCTGGTAGCCAGCACTCCTGGCGACGAAGGCAAGTGGTTTGCCGCGGCCAAGGAGGCGGGTCTGCTCCAGGAGGCGATCGATCTGGCCAACCGTGCGCCCTGCGATCCGCGGACCCTGACCCGGGCGGCGCGGGATATGGTCGAAAAGGAGCCGTCTTTTGCCGTGGAGTCCGGTCTGGCCGCCCTTCGCTGGCTGGCTGACGGTTACGGTTACGATATCACCAGCTCGGACGTTTGGGCGGCCTACACCCATATCATGGCAGCGGCTGAGCGGGTCGGATCCCGGGCCGAGACGGCCGAACGCATCAGGAAGCTGGTGGACGAGAGCTCCGCCTGTGATCAGTTTGTGGCCAAGATATTGAGGGGTTGCTTGTCAGATCATTAACCTTAGCTACGCGGACTTTATGGCTGATCTGCTGGCAGCAGAGGCGGCAGTGCACCGGGGCGCCTTGCAATGTGGGAAGCACCGTGGTAAAATGTTAAATAAGCTTAACATTAACCACGGGAGAGGCCAATGATGTCGGAACATGTTAAATTGTTATCACTCAATAAGTACCGGGAGTTGTCGGGACTTACCCAAGAGGCCCTCGGAAACAGAGTTGGGGTAACTAGGCAGACCATCGCGGCTTGGGAAAGGGGCGATAGTGTTCCGTCGCTCACCCAGCTTTTTGGGTTGTCAAAAGCCCTCGGGGTTCCGGTGGATCTATTGATGCAAGGTAAGAATGATTTTGAGTCTGGTTTGATGTTTCGGGCAGACGACCCGGCGGTGCTTGTTCCGGAGCTTCGTTTTGTTCTTTCTACACAGGCTTTGGATTATGCGTCTTTGGAGCGGCTACTGGGCGAGGTTCCGGTGCTTCCCGAGACCAGACCCCTTGAATCATACGATTTTTCCACTGTGGAAAGGATTGCGAGGGAGGTTAGAGACTGGCTTGGGGTTGAGGAAGGCCCACTCCATGATGTGTTGGCGCTGCTTGAAGATAAGGGGCTTAAGATAATAGTTCACCCTCTTCCCGGCGAAATATCTGGGCTCTCAGCCTACACAGAGGAGTTTGGCGGTGTGATTTTCGTCAACCAGAATCACCCCGCCGAGCGTCAGTATTTCACCGCGCTCCACGAACTAGCCCACCTGATTCTTCATCGCAAGGAATATGCCAGTGGCCTGATCTCCAAGGTTAAAGGAATTGATCCCCGGGAAAAGGCGGCCAACCATTTGGCCGGGGCCTTGCTTCTTCCTCAGGAAACGATGGAGAGAGAACTGCGTGGGTATAAGGGGCGGTGGATACCCGAACCTTTGCTTCGTGACATCAAACGCCGTTACTGGGTAAGCATGAGAACAATGCTGATGAGAGCAGCCGACTTGGGTCTCGTTTCACGTCAGCAATTAGGCAAAC
>JBGFRN010000134.1:0-7245 GCA_041695105.1 Bacillota bacterium
GGCGGTTTATTGAAACCGCCCCGCCCTCAAGCTGACCCTCGACACTCAGCGGGTTGATCGCCCGGCCGGCATCAAAACAGGGGATGAGCTTTAAGATCTCAACTTGCCCCGTCTCCTGGTCGACGGCCACCTCGACGGCATGGGCACCGAAGGTAAAATCGGCAAAGACCTTGCCCTTAATGTCCGAAAGGTCAGGAACCTCGGTAAAGGGAGCGTTGAACTGGGCCTCGCAGAACAGCTCAACTCCATCGTTGGCGCAGGCGGCGACCACCTGCCTGAGGGTCAAGGTCCGCCCTGGTGAACTCCGGTCAGTGACCTGTTCATTCTCGAGATCAAGGTTATCTGCCGGGACACCCATAATCTGTGAAGCCCTGGCCAGCAGGCGGTCCCTCAGCTCCCGCGCCGCCTTCAGAGTGGCATTGCCGGACATATAAAGCTGGCGCGTGGCCGTCGTCGTTCCGGCCAGCGGGGTTAGCGCGGTATCGCTGATGTAGATATTGATCCGGTTCATCGGCAGTCCAAGTTCCTCAGCGACTATCTGGCAGAGGGTCGAAGCCTGGCCGCCGCCGACATCGGGGATACCGCACCTGATCGTCACGCTGCCGTCCATCTCGATACGGATATACGACCGGGAAGTGTCATGTAGAAAACACATCCGGCCGTAACTCATCATCCCGACCGCCACCCCGCGGCCGATCTTTTTTGAGGCGTTTACTTCCGGAGACGGGTCTCCCAAGGCCTTCCAAGCCCTCCCGGCCAGCTCAGACAGGGGTATTGGCCCCTCGATGACCTGACCTGTAGCCAGGGATCCTCCGGGCGTAAGGTAATTGCGCCGCCGGATTTCCAGCGGGTCCAGGTTCAGCATCCGGGCCAGCTCATCGATCTGAGACTCATAGGCGAAGTTGGGCTGGATACCGCCGAAACCGCGGTTAGCGCTGGTGAAGGTGTTGTTGGTCAGAACCGTGGCGCACTGGACCCTGACGTTTGGGATGTCATACGGACCCGTGGCGTTGACCGCTGAATACATCAGAACCCAAGGACTCAGGTAGACGTGAGCCCCGGCGTCGGAAACGAGCTGCACCTCGAGGGCCACAATTTCCCCGTCTCGGTTGGCACCGGTCTTGTACCGCATCACATACGGATGCCGCTTGCCATGTGCCAGGATCGACTCTTCACGGGTATAGGTCATCTTGACCGGCCGGCCGGTTTTGCGGGTAAGCAGGGCGAGATAGGTCTCGACGGTAATATCCTCCTTGCCCCCAAAACCGCCTCCGAGCATAGTTCCAATTACCCTGACCTTATTCTGGGGAAGCCCCAGAACATCGGCAACCGTGCGGAAATGCTCGATTACCTGAGTACAGACTCGGATGTTAATGACCCCGTTTTCATCGATCCAGGCCAGACCCGATTCCGGCTCCAGGTAGGCGTGATCCACCATTGGGACGCGATAGGTGTTTTCGAGCACCACGTCCGCCAGGGCCCAGCCCTGATCCATGTCCCCCTTGTTAACCTGATACCTGGTAACCACGTTCGTATCGCCCTCGCCCACCAAGTAGGCCCCGGGCTTCATGGCTTCCAGCGGATCAAAGACCCCGCCAAGCGGCTTGTATTCCACCTCGATCAGAGCCAGGGCCTGCTCGGCAACGGCCTCGGACTCGGCCGCCACCAGGGCGACCCCTTCGCCCATGAACCTGACCTTCTTGTCAGCCAGAACGCGGTAAAGTCCCTCGAACCCGCTTCCGACGTCCCTGGCCTGGCCGAATTTGGTCACCGTTTCGTTTTTGGGAACGTCCCGGGCGGTAATGACGGCCGCCACTCCCGGCAAAGCCTCGGCCCGGCTGGTGTCAATCGACAAGATCTGGGCCGCCGGGTACTTGCTCCTGAGAACCTTGCCGAATAGCATCCCCGGCCTGGAAAAGTCTTCGGCATAACTCACCTCACCGCGGGCCTTGGCCCAGGCGTCGTGCCTTGGTACCGGCTTACCGATAACCTTAGAGGACATTATCGTCACCGCCGTTCGAGGACACGAAGTAGATCGCGTCCACTATCTTCTGGTATCCGGTGCAGCGGCAGAGATTGCCTGAGATGGCCTCTCTGATTTGGATTCGGGTCGGCCGGGGGTTCCTTTGCAGGAGACCCTGAGCGGCCACGATCATCCCGGAGGTACAGAAACCGCACTGGATGGCCCCGTGTTCGACAAAACTCTCCTGCAGCCTCCGGCCCAGTTCCTGCCGGCCAACGCCGACCAGAGTGACAACCTCTTTTTGGTTAGCTTGAAGGGCCAAAACCAAGCATGATTTGACCACTTTGTCCTCAAACCTGACAACGCAGGTGCCGCAGTCACCTTTACCGCACCCGCACTTGGTCTCCTTCAGACCGAGACGATCCCTGAGCAATTGAAGCAGGGTCTCTCCCGCCTCGACGGCCGAGGAATATTTCTTCCCGTCAACGGTGACTTCCACTGGGTAGCCAGACATTGTCATCCCCCCGAAATTCTTTGGCCAAAACCCGTTTCCGGTCAGTTCGCCAGGGCGGCCTCGGTCGCCCTTCGGAAAAGAATTCCGGAGAGGTGCCCCCGGTATCCCGCCGAGGAACGGATATCGGTGATCGGGCTCACCTCACCCGCAACCATAGCCGTGGCTTCATCCAGCAAATCCGGCGAAACCAGCTTTCCAGTCAGGAAAGCCTCCACCCGGCGCGCCCGGACCGGCGTCGGGGCCACCGCCCCGAAGGCCGCACCCGCCCGGACAATTCTGTTTTCCGAAACCTGCAGCGAAACGGCCACAGTGACCAGGGATATGGCCATCGCCTTGCGCAGCCCAAACTTGATGAAGTTCTTCTTGTGGTTGGCGTCGCTTTCAAAGCGGACGCCGGTAATAATCTCATCCGGGCGCAACGCGTTCCGGTGTGGACCGAGAAAGAAGTCTGAAAGATCAACCAGCCGCTCCCCGGCCGAACTTTCGACCTTCAAGACCGCCCCGAGGGCCAGGAGGGGAACGGCTGAATCGGCGGCGGGAGAGGCGTTGGCCAGGTTGCCCCCCAGGGTCGCCCGGCGGCGCACGTGGGGATCGGCAAAAACGGCGGCCGCCTGCCGGAGCAGCCCGGCGTGAGCGCCAATCACTTCGGAGGTTATCAAATCGTCAATCGTGACCAGGGAGCCCAGGGTGACACCTGACCCATCGCCAGCGATCGACGCGAGCTCACGAATTCCTGAGATATCGACCAGTAATTGGGGTGAGTATTTTTGCGCCCTCAAATCCGGAAGCACATTGGTGCACCCGGCCACCACCTTGGCGCCGGGACCTTCCTCACTCAGGATTCGAAGGGCCTCGGCCTTGGTTTTCGGAGAAACATATTTCAACCGGTTCACCTACCGCTCCCCTTTCCGGCCACGGCCTTGACCGCCTGGACGATGCTGTTATACCCCGTGCACCGGCAGAGGTTTCCCCTGAGGTAATCCCGGATTTCTTCCTCCGAGGGCGCCGGGTTTTCGTTCACCAGCGACTTGGCGGCGAGAATCATCCCCGGGCTGCAGAAACCGCATTGAACCGCGCTATGCTCGAGGAACGCCTCCTGAACCGGGTCGAGGCCACCCTCGCCCAGGCCTTCAATCGTGGTTATCTCACGCCCGTCGACGGTCACGGCCAGGATCAAGCACGATAACACCGGCTTCCCGTCGATTAAAACGGTACAGGCCCCGCACTCTCCGATGCCGCAACCATACTTGGTTCCGGTAAACCCAAAATTCTCCCGCAAGACATTGAGCAAGAGGTCGTTGGGTTTGACGACGACTTTCCGGCTCTTGCCGTTTAGTGCCAGTTGAATGTTGTGTTCAGTCATGCCAACGGTTCCCCCCCCGCTCTGACCCAAGCCGCCTTGATCGCTTCCTCGACCATGACCTCACACACCTCGCGCCGGTATTCGGCCGTCGAACGGTTGTCGGTGATCGGCCGGATTTCCTTGGCCGCCATCCGGGCGACCTCCCTGAGAACGTCCCGATTTGGAACGACGTCAAGCATTAAACTTTCGGCGGCCGTCGTCCGGACCGGCTTCTCCGCCACGGCGCCCAACGCGATACGGCAGTTGGAGCAGGTCGATCCTTCCTTCTCCAGGTAAACGGCCACGCTGATTTTAGCTATATCCGCGCTGACCCGGCCCATTTTGAGAAAGCCGCTCCCGCTATTCGGAGAAGTTGGCGGAAGTTGGATCTCAACCAGCAGCTCATCCGGCTTAAGGATCGTCCTCCCAGGACCGAGGAACAAATCCTCTACCCGGATAACCGATGAAGAGCCTTGGCTGGCCAGTGTGCAAGTCGCCCCTAGAACTATTAGCGCCGGAGCCGTATCGGCCGCCGGAGAAGCGTTGCATAGGTTGCCTCCGATCGTGGCCATGTTCCGGACGGCGGTGGCGGCCATCGACCGGATCGCCTCATACAGGGCGGAGTAGCCAGATCTAATCTCCGGCTCTCTCTCAAGCGAGGCCAGGCTGGTGAGTGTCCCGATTCTCAGCCCGTGGCTCGATACGATGTACCGGAGGTCGTTGATCTCCGAAAGATCCAACAGGCAGCCGGGCTTCAACGATCCGGTCTTCATCTTCACCAGGAGATCGGTACCGCCAGCCAGGATTTTCATCTGATTACCGTGATGCCGCCTGAGGGTGGCCAGGGCCTCCTCGACCGTGTTGGGCCGGAATAATTCAAATTGGTGGGCCAGGACACGGGTATTGGTCCGCAATTGTTCATTCCCCCGATTAATAGACATCCCGCTGGTTTTCCTTGATCGCCTTAAGGACTTTCTCCGGCGAGATGGGAAGCCGGTGGAACCGGATCCCCACAGCGTTGTAGATAGCGTTGGCGATGGCCGAGGCCGCTGAGTTAAGGGCGGCCTCGCCGATTCCCTTGGCCCCGAAAGGCCCGGTTGGCTCCGCGGTGCTGGCGAACCTGACCTCAACATCCTTCAGCGGCGGCATTTCGAGCGCCGTGGGCAGTTTATAGTCGGTCAGCAGGCCGCCTGAGGTTAGATGCCCGGTCTCCGGGTCATAGGTGGTATCCTCATACAGGCAGAAACCGATGCCCCGTACCAGGCCTCCCACCAACTGGCCCTCGACCAAATCAGGGTTGATCGGGGTGCCGCAATCGCCCTCGAGCACCGCCCTGGTTACCCGGATCTCTCCGGTCCGCTTATTGACCTCAACCTCGATAAAGTGGGTCACAAAGCAGGGAGGACAGTTCTTCTGCCGGAAACTGCCCGTGGCGGCCATCGTCCCCCAACTGGAATACTGAGCCGTCCTGGCGACCTGTCCCAGGGTCACGTAGCGCTGGGGAAGACCACTGGGAAAGATCCTGGTTTGGCCGGTTTCTTGGTGGCGTTCAAGCACCAGATCGTGCGGATGCTCTTCCAGAATGCGACCGGCAAACTCCAATACCTGGTCTCGAACCTGAAGGGCTACCATTTCCACCGCCCGTCCTCCACAGTAGATGCCGCGAGTGGCGTGAGTGCAGACGTCGTAACCGGTGGTCATGGTGTCCGAAGGCGACAGACCTACCAGTTCGAGAGGAACTTTCAGGGTTTCGGCCACGATTTTGGCCAGGGCATCCCAGGTTCCGCCTCCGTGATCCATCAGGGGTGTGATCACGTCAACTGAGCCATCCTCGTTGACCTTGACGGTAGCGCTCGAGAAGTCGACCACCTCGCCGGGCTTGGGGCCGCCGGTTCCCGAGGTGTGAAAACCCCTGGCCACCCCGATCCCCCGGACGATATCCCCCGACTTCTCCGAAGGAGGCCGGCGCCGCTTCCAGCCGATTAACTCGGCCCCGGTGACCAGCATCTCCTCCACGCCGCAGCTCTTGATCAAGGAGCGAACCGTCGGTCCCTGTCCCCAAAACTCTTCACCCACACCGACATAGTTCTTAAGCCTCAAATCGATCGGGTCCATCCCGAGCCGCCCGGCCAGGGTATCAATCAGGCTTTCCACCGCAAAATTGACTTGAGGGTTGCCGTAGCCCTGCATGGCGCAGGCCGGCACTTTGTTGGTGTAAACCGCCTCCCCCTCAAAGCTGAGGTTGGTGAACTTGTATAAAGAGGCGAACCACCCCGCCATGCACCCCAGCAAGGGGTAGGCCTGGGTGTTGTGGGCTCCTATATCCACCAGGGCCCGCAGGCTCCCCGCGACCAGAGTACCGTCCTTTTTGGCCCCGATCTTCAGGCTCATTTTGGTAGGATATTTGACATGGCTATACATGTCTTCTTCCCGGGCGTTCACCAGCTTGACCGGACGACCGGCCTTAAGAGCCAGGGCGGCGCAGATCGGGGTAATCGAGTTCATTTGAATGCTCGATCCAAAAGCCCCCCCGATCGAAACCCTCTTGACGTTGATCTTGCTCAGCGGGAGGCCGAAGATAATGCCCAGAAGCTGGCGGATGTTATGGATGCTCTGGCTAGTCGTCCATACCGTGATCCCCCCGTCCGGACCGGGAGCGCAGACCGTCGCCTTCGTTTCCAATTGGGCGTGGTAGACCCTTTGGGTTTCAAACTCGCCCTCAACGACCAGGTCGGCCCCGGCGAATCCAGCCTCGACATCTCCCACGGCAATCGTACGAGTACAGGCGACGTTGCCGGAGACCGGCAACTCCTGATCCCCCAATAGCACCGACTCATATATGCTGGTCTTGCCGGCCTCATCCACCGACAGGACCGCCGGAAGTTGGGCGAACTCAATCTTGAGTGTGGCGGCGGCCTCCAGGGCCTGCTCCAGGGTCCCGGCGGCCACCGCCGCCACCGCCTCCCCCACATGCCTGACCCTTGACGCGAGAACCGTCCGGTCGCGGTAAGTCTTTTCGGGAATGCTGACGATTCGCTCGTTGTAGACGACCTTCGGAACATCTTCATAGGTCAGGCAAACAGCGCCCAGCTTTTCGGCTTCGCTGGTATCGACGCTCAAGATCTCAGCGTGAGGATAAGGACTGCGCACGACCACCGCTTGCATCATGTGGGGTAAGCTGACGTCGGAAGCGAACACCTCCCGGCCGGTCACCTTGGCGACACCGTCTTTCCTTACCGTGCGCTTGCCGATTACGTAGTAGGTTCTAGGTTGCATCAATATGCCTCCATGGCTCTTGATCAGCTATTTATAACGCGTTTTTCAAACAACAGCTCGTGGATCCTGATTCTTTTAGGAATTAGCCCCTCGGGTCTGAAAACCAAAACGCCGAGAAGAATGACCCCGTACATCAGCATCCGGTAGTCG
>JBGFRN010000264.1:0-7185 GCA_041695105.1 Bacillota bacterium
CAAGGAGCCCTACCGGATCGAGGGCAAAAAGACGATGGCCTTCGAGATCATGGAGCAGTTCAATTGGATCCCGCCCGACGCCATTATCTACCCGACCGGTGGCGGGGTGGGGATCATCGGAATCTGGAAGGCCCTGCGCGAGCTAGAGTCGATCGGTTGGATCAGGGGAACCTGGCCCAAGCTGATCGCCATTCAGCCCGAGGGCTGCTCGCCGATCGTCAGAGCCTTCAGGCAGGGGAAGACGGAGTCGCAGTTCTTCCAGGGCGCTCGAACCCTGGCGGCCGGTCTGCGTGTGCCGCTGGCCCTGGGCGACTTCCTGGTGCTCGAGGCGGTCAGGGAAACTGAAGGGACCTGTGAATCGGTGACCGACGGGGAGATCCTTGAGGCAATGGCCCTGGCCGCCCGGACCGAGGGAATGCTGATCGGCCCGGAGGGGGCGGCGGCCGTGGCGGGGGCGGCTAAACTGGCCAAGACGGGGTTTTTGCGGCCGGGCGAGCGGGTGGTCGTTCTGAACACCGGCACCGGTCTGAAGCACCCTGACCTGGTGGGCGGAGAGCTTCCGGTTCTTCAGGCCGGCGAGGATATCCCGGCCTGACCTAATGGGTCCCCCGGGGCCTCAGCCTGTCTTCCATTTCGCCGATCTCAGCGTTGATCTTCTCAAGGCGGGCGGTGACGCGCCCGAGCTCGCCCTGGAGTACGGACCGCTCCTTGTACAGGGGGGCGAGTTTGGTGACCAAGGTTTCTAGTTCGAACTCGGGACCGAGCGGATTTGGGCCCGGGGGATGGTTGATCTCGGGCATCAAGGGGCCTCCTTGGGCGGTGGTCAAGGTCTTGACCGTATTCAGTCGGTTAGGATGAACAGCACGCTATCCAAAGGATTTCCCGTGACTTCCAGGGTTAAACGGTGCTCGACCCGCCTCTGCCCGGAACGCCCGACCAGGGTTACCGGATAGGAGCCCGGGGCGGTTTCGACGGGCACGGTCGAAGCGGCGGACCACGATCCGGGGGCAGAGCGGTTGAGGGCCAGCGCGCCCCAGGGAAGCTCGGCCATCACCGAAGACAGGTTTTCGGATCCGCCCGCGGAGATGGTGACCGGCGATCCTGCTGGGACCGGATTCGGGACGATTTGACCGCTAAGCCTCAGGGGCCTCCTGATTGAAAAGGGGACCGCCGTGGTGCGAGTTCCGGCGGCGTATTCGGCCCGGAAGACGGCCTGGTAATCGCCTTCAAGGGCGGATGATTCGATTTCGTGCCTGGCGCTCCACGGCCGGGTGGCGTTCGGGTCTCCGGGTACGGGCGGGGCTAGAGGTACAAGTTCAATCGTTCGACCGCCCGTTATAATGGCCCTGACCGACTTGGCCTGGCCGGTAGTAGCCGCCCAGAGAGTGACCGCGCTCCCCGGTTGCGCCTGGGCTGGAACCACGGAGGCTGAAATGGTCTTCTTCTCTAAATAGATCGGTAAGATCGGAGAAACGAACAAGTTGTCCTGGTAATCCCAAACCCTGATACGGTAAAAATAACGGCCGAATGGAAGGGGCTGCCCATTTTTACCGCGGCCGTCCCAGGAAAGCCGTTGGGGTGGGGAACCGAAAAGCCCGGGATTGAGATCAGCAAAGACCCGGTCGCCGTACCAATTAGTGATTTCCAACTTCCAACGGTTGATCGCCTGATTTTTAAGCGTGTTAATTCGAAAGACAGTTTCATCCTCAAACCCATCAAAATCAGGTGAAAACGGGTTGGGATGAGCTATGGCGCTGACCAAACAAGAGCGATAAAGAACGGTAGCGGTTTCGGCCCGGGAGAGCAATCCCCTCGGACGAATGGTTCCATTCCCGTAACCTTGTAAGAGTCGAATCGAAATCGCGGCGGCCAGATACGGTCTAGCGCCATCGGTCGCGGTCCAGCTATCCGCAAACCAATTCAGGTAATAATTTATCGTTTCCTGGGGTAGGGAACGCGCATAGGACTCAAGCCCCAAGGATCTGATAATCACCGTAATTGCCTCTTCCCTGGTAAGCAATGAATCAGGAAAGAAGAGCCCATTTCCGTTTCCGCGAACGATGCCATTGTTAAAAGCCGCTTCCACGTAGGGATGGGCCCGTTTTTGGGAAAAAAAACGGTATGACGCTGGAACGTCGGCAAAAGTTGGTGGTGACCGTTCAATAGGTTCCAGCCGGAAGGTCTTGGCCGTCATCACCGTAAATTCGGCTCGGGTGACTCTCCGGTCGGGGTAAAACAGCGTGGATCTCAGTCCAATGTATCCATCGAGAGTGTCCTCCTGCCACATGGTCGATATATACCTCTTGGCCCAGTGGTCATCGATGTCGGAATACCAAGGATCTCGCAATTCAGCGGCGCCGGCCGGGCCGGCAATTAATAACGTCACCAACCAGGCCGCTATTGTGACCCGATATCGCATAATTCCCAAAGATTCACCACCCAAATCCTGGAATTAGAATTTCGGGATTCTGGGTGTTTTTACATTTTCCCTCTCTTGTGACAAATTTATCATTCGACTTAATTTTTTGTTTAACGCCGTTTCTTGTCGACAAAAAGGTTTTGACAGCCTGTGACCGGCCAAAATAGAATTGGAACAACCTGGAAGCAAGGGGGCGTCTGATTGAACACTCGATCGCAGGGAAGCGTCCGGCGCCTGCTTCAGGACAACGTGTATATGATATTGGCCCTGGCTGCCGCCGCGGTAACGGCTTGGCTAGTATTTCAATTTCTCGACGGCGTCCAGCAAAGGGCCCAAATGGTGATTGCCGCCCGGGATCTCCCTGAGCACACGCGCCTGGAGGCCTCACACCTGAAGGTCGTAAATATTGAGGCAGCCTCGCGGCACCCGCAGGGGTACTCAAAGAAGGAAGACCTGATCGGCAGCTTCCTCCTCCAAAGGGTCTTTTCCGGCGAGCCCATGCTCAAGGGAAAGATTTCCTCATCCGACCGGTATTCCTCGGTGCTGGGCCAAATCGAGAAGGATCGGCGGGCAATGTTTGTTCCAGCGCCGCCCGCCCGGGGCGCGGGCGGCTTGATCAGGCCCAGGCAAAAAGTCGATTTAATCTTCGTTCCCAACGAGCAAAAGACCGGAGAGGGTACCGCGAAAATCTTCTTGCAGAACGCTCTGGTGCTCGACCTCAGAAATGACCGCGGTCAGTCCTTGAGCGAGTCAGATCGGGAGAGCGGTTTTGCTGGGGTGCTGCTCTCAGTGACCCCGGCCGAGGCCGAAAAGATTGCCTACGCTTTGGAAAACGGGCATGTCTATGTTGCTGTTGCCGGCTTTGAGCCGCAGACTGTTGCTACCTCAGGGGCCGGGTTGCCGGCTGTCATGTCTGAGTACGGGGGAATCAAGAACAGAGACGGCAAAGGAGGCCGGCCGTGAAGCCTGTTTTCGTCGTCGGGCAGAACATAGAACTCACCAAAAAACTTATCGAATGGGATGTCCCGGTCCTGGGTCAGGTTCCCGAACCGCGTTACTTCATCCCCCTGGCCTCCGAATGCAAGTCCGGAATGATCTTGATCGACCTTGGGTCTCTCGGAGATCAATTTTCTCCGGCTCAAATCCTTGGACACTTGGCATTGCTGGCCCCGTCCAGCGAGGTTATCCTGATCGCCGGATCTAGCCGGGCCGGGCTCGACCAGCCTGAGGTGAGGAATTCGTGGATCGTCTTTCCCGAGGAAGCCGAACACCTGAGAACCCGACTTCAGGGGGCCTATCCCGAACGAGGCGGAACGTCCATGGGACTGACCGCCAGAATCGACGACAGGCCCACAATTCGAGGCCGGGAAAGGGGAGAGATTCCTGTCCCGCAAATCATTTCAGTCTTCAGCCCTAAGGGCGGGGTCGGGAAGACCTGCCTGGCCGTCAACTTGGCGGTAGTCCTAGCCCGGATATCGTCCCAACCGACAGTCTTGGTCGATCTCGACCTGTTCGCGGCCGACGTGGGGGCTCAACTGGACTTCTTGGGAGGACCGACTCTGGTGGACTTGATTCCCGAGTTATCCGGTTTGGGTCCGGAAGGGGTGGGCCGTTTCCTTCGGGAGCAGCGGGAGTCGGGGCTACGGGTTTTGGTTGGTCCAGAGAGACCCGAACTGGCTGATCTGGTGACACGAGAGGCCCTAGTCCGGATTCTCGAACTGCTGGCCTGCAAGCACCGCTATATTGTCCTCGATCATCCGTCCGACCCTGGGTCTGACTTGTTATACGAGTTTCTTGAGCGCTCACATCAGATCTTTCTGGTCACTACCCTTGAGGCCACGTCCCTTAGGCAGGTCAGGCTTAGCCTGCAAACCTTGAGGCGCCTGAGGATTTCGATTGAGGACCGGGTTTCTATCGTCGCTAACCAGGTCTATAGCCGGTCGCCGCTGTCCATTAAGGAGGCCGAGGGACTTCTTGAGTTCCCTATTTCCGCCTCCGTTCCCGAAGACCGCCGCGGCATAGAAGAGTCGGTCTTTTCGGCTAAACCGATGGGCCTGGCCCTGGGTGGGGAGATGGTATCGGCTATTAGCCGGATCGCCGGGCGGGTACTGCCCGGCTTTGAACCCCGGGATAAACCATCGCAGGGGTTGGCTAATCTGCTGAAAAGCATGGTCTGGAGGTTAAACAATTGAACAGAGGCCTCTTGAATCGCTTGGATCAGGTCGATGGCACCAGGCGCGAAACCAGGGCCAACGGGTTGGAAGAAGCCGTCAGGGCTACCCAGGAATACATCCTCCGAGAGAACCCAGGCCTGCTGGTGAACGCTCGTGGGGATCCTGATAAGAGGCGCCAAATCAGTATGGTGGTTTCCCGTTTCCTGTTAGAGGAGGGTCTGACCTCGCAAAGGACCGGCCGGGAGTCGCTGGTCCAGGCTATTTTGAGCGAAATAGCCGGTTACGGTCCGCTTGATCCCTTGCTTGATGACGAAGATGTGTCAGACATTCTGGTTAACGGCCCAGATATCGTTTATGTCGAGAGAAACGGCCGCCAGGAACTAACCCGGATATCCTTCCGCAGTTCAGAGCAACTGATGGAAATTATCAATCGAATGGTCGCCCCCCTGGGCCGGCGTATCGATCACTCTTCTCCCTGCGTCGACGCCCGGTTGCCCGACGGATCTCGCGTCTGCGCTGTCATCCCGCCGGTTTCGGCCCTAGGCCCGGTTCTAGCGGTCAGGAAATTCGGTCGCCGGTTCTTCGGTCTCAAAGAGTTAGTTGACCGGGGGACTCTATCAGAGGAGATGAGCGATTTCCTGGCCGCCTGTGTCAGGGCCCGCCTGAATCTGTTGGTCAGCGGCGGGACGGGAAGCGGAAAGACAACGACACTTAACGCCTTGCTCGCCGCAATCAGCAACTTGTCGGAGCGGATTATTACTATCGAGGATTCGGCCGAGCTCCAGATCAAACGGCAAAACCTGGTCTCGCTCGAAACCCGGCCACCGGGGCTTGAGGGCAAGGGCGAGGTGACGGTCAGGGATCTAGTCCGGAACGCTCTCAGGCTGCGTCCCGACAGAATTATTATCGGTGAAAGCCGGGGGGCGGAGGCCTTCGACCTGCTTCAGGCCATGAACACCGGGCACGAGGGTTCGATGTCGACCGTTCACGCCAACAACTCAATCGACGCCCTTTACCGCCTCGAGAGTATGGTTCTGATGGCCGGTCAGGACCTGCCCCACCAGGCCATCCGCGAGCAGATTTATTCCGCCCTCGATCTGGTTCTCCACCAGTCCCGGCTATCGGATGGATCAAGGAAGATCGTCTCGGTCTCCCTGATCAATAAAGAAAGGGGAGGTCACGAGATGACCGGACTCTTCAGGTACCGGATCACCGGGATCGGAGCCAACGGTCGGGTTAGCGGGGTCTTTGAAACCGCCAGGCAAGCCAAGATACCTGGAGTTGTGATGGAGAAGTTCCTGAGAGAAGGCGTCAGGCCTTCAGATTGGTTCCTGGACGGGCGGGCTGAGGAGACGGCTCACTAGCATGGATCCCGGCATAAATCAAACAACGACGGGGATCGTGGCCCTGGCCAGCGGGACGGCAATTTACTTTAGCTTGATGGCGGCTTTCAGGGGATTAGACCGGAGGATTCCGGCCCGGATTCAGGCCCTCAAGGGAGACTTAAGGCCCGGGGCAGGCCGGAAAACAGGAAATCTCCGGTCCGAAGTTGCTGCTGAAGGCAAGCGGCTCCTAGCTGGCGGCATCTTGGCGGGGGCGGCTTTGGGTTTTTTGACGGGCGGCCCGCTGCTTGCCGCCGCAGGGGCCGGATTGGGGGGCCTGATAAGCGGGCGCCTGACCGCCAGGCGACGTACCGATCGTCTCTTACGGGTCAAGTCAGAGCTTGAGCCGGCGCTGCCAACCATGAGCATTTGCGTCAAGTCTGGGCTCAGCATTCCACAGGCGCTCGAGATGGCGGTCAGGGAGATCGGCCCGACCCTGGGTCCGGAGTTGGAGCATTGTCTCAGGGAATACCAGGCGGGTATCCCCCTGCCGGAGGCGCTGGATCGGGCCGGACGGCGAACCGGATGCGGCGGCCTCGAAGATCTAGCCCTGCTGTTGCAGCTTCACGGAAAGTACGGAGGCAACTTGGCTGGTTCGCTGTCTGGGCTGGCCGAGGGCCTGCGGCGGGAGAGGCTGGTACAGGCAGATTTGGCGGCGAAAACCACCGAAAGCCGCAACGCCGCCCTCACTCTGGCCTTGATGCCGGTAGTGCTGGCCGTTTACCTGGTCAAGTACCAGACCGAACTGGTCGAGCCCCTGTGGCAGGAGCCGACCGGGCGCATCGTCCTGGCGGCGGCGGCCGGATTCTGGACCGCCGGAACCTGGCTGGTAAACCGATTCCTGTCATCTGAGGAGCTGACCCTATGAATCTGGCCGGGATGATTGCTATGGGGAGTTTCGCGACCTTAGTCCTGGCCTTTCTGGGCCTGGCCCGAGGGGACGGCGCGCGTTATCGCCGTTTCAAAAGGTTGATCGGATCCAAGGAATTCCAGTCGCCTTGGATCTTCGCCCGGGCACCACTGGCCCCGGTCGCGCTGGGAGTTATCGTCTCCGGAGGTGGCGCGGCGGTGGTCGCTCCCGGGGACTGGTTAACCCTGGCCGTTTGCGTCCCGGCCGGGGTGATCTTGGGCCTAAGGACGCCGGAGGCCATAAGGAGCCGATTGCTCGAGAAACGGAAGACCCGGATCATCCGGGCTGTTCCAAAAATGG
>JBGFRN010000292.1:0-7133 GCA_041695105.1 Bacillota bacterium
GTTGGCCACCACCAAGGTTACAAATGAGAGAGCCACAATTACCCAACCGTAATAAAACCTCACTAAATTCCACCTCCGTGCTGGTAATTATCTCGGTTAAACGGGAGTCGCAAGAGCCGGGCGGCGTTTCCCCCAAAGACATCGGAAAGATCATTACCGTTCAGGCCGATCTCAAGGCAGGCCCGGACCTGATCCTGCAAGATGCGGTAGGCAAAGCCCCGCGGGAACCAACTTGAATCGCTGCCGAAAATGATCCTTTTTGGTCCAACCGTTTCATATGCCCTGCGGAATAAGTCCTTAAGATTAAGTGGGTTTGGCATCCAAAGCGTCCAGTCGTTGGACCCCGAGGTGTCTATATGGATGTTCGGGCAGCTCCAGCAAAGATGGAGCAACTCCTGCCAGTAGCCGCTCCCGAAGTGGGGGATGACCACCGGCATTTCGGGGTGACGCCGGGCGACTGGGTAGATGACCAGGGGGTTGATCATGGGATGGGTGGGAACGCCGCCGATCCCGCCGAGCAGGCCAAAATGGATTAGAACCGGCAGCCGGTGCTGCTCAAGGTACTCCCAGAGGGGATCGAGGCGGGAATCCTTCAGCGAGCACGAGAGTTGTGGGGCGATAATCTTGTAGCCGACCAATCCGAGTTCTTCAACACCCCGCCTTAGCTCTTCGGCGGCTTTGGGCAGGCAGGGGCTGTGGTGGGCAAACCCTGAAAAGATGTCGGGGTGGGGTCTGATCGCCTTGGCCAGGGCTTCGTTTCCCCCGCCCGTCTGAAAGACAACCCGAGTCAAATCGTGGCGCCGGACTTCTCCAACCCAGCGCTCGGTTGTTGTTTGGAGATCAGCCGGTGGCGATTCTGGTTCCGGGTAGTCCCAGCGGAAGCGAAAAGCCTTTTGTGCCTGGATTGTTTGGACTGGCAGACCGCCAGCCGGCGAGTCTAGTCAAGGAGTATCGAGATGGGCGTGAAAATCGATGATTCGAAGGCCATGGAAGGACATAAAGTCACCCCCTTCGGGCGCTCTGCTAGCCGTTAGTTCACCTGGCCCGCAGCCTTAGGGCGACCCAAGCCTCTTACGGTCCAGGCCTCCTAATTGAAGGCTAGCACGTTCAGTGGTATACTACAATCGCATCATTCGCCGTGATTCGATGCAGAAAGCGCATAGAAAGAAGGGCTATGGATCAATACCACCTTCAAACCTTCTGCCGGGTAGCCCGCGCCCTGAATTTCTCAAGGGCGGCACAGGAGCTGTCGTTGAGCCAATCGGCGGTCTCCCGTCACATTGAGGCGCTCGAACTCGAACTGGGGATGGAGCTGTTTGCTCGTGCCGGTCGAGGAGTGGCCCTGACCGAAGCGGGCCAAAGGCTGCTGGTTTATGCCGACCGGATTCTTCGTTTGACGGAGGAGGCCAGACGCTCCCTCGAGGAACTCAGCAACCTGGAAAGCGGGCACCTGAATGTTGGTGCCAGCACTACGCCTGGCAATTATGTTCTTGGGCCGGTGGTCGCCGCCTACCAGGAACGTTACCCGGGAATCCAATTGCGCCTCGATATCCGTGATTCGCTGTCTGTCTTGCGACTGGTTGAAGAAGGGAAATCGGACATGGCGGTTTGCGCCGGGATTTCCGGTTCACTCTCTTTGGCGGTTGAGCCGTGCCTTGAAGATGAGTTGGTATTGGTGGCCGCCCCGCATCACCCGCTAGCCCGGAAACTGGAAATAACCTTGAGAGATCTTCAAGATAACTGCATTTTTGTTCGGGAACCCGGTTCCCACACGCGCCAGTTGATGGAGAGGGTTTTTGATGAAAAGGACATTTCTCCGCGATTGAGCCGGGAGCTCGGAAGCACCGAGGCGATCAAGCGGACCGTGGCGGCCGGGGCGGGTGTGGCCTATCTTTCCCGCTTCGCCGTCTCCGTCGAAATCAGGGCTGGGCTGCTCAAGCCGCTGGCCGGGCCGGATTCCCGCATACCACGGCAGTTTTTCCTCGTCTTCCCGAAAGGGGAGAGACGCCCTCCGGCCGTGCTGGCTTTTGCCGCGCTCCTGCGAAAGATGCGCCCCGGCCTGGAATCCTCAATCGCGTTCTAAACGGTTCCAGGAGGTGGTCCCCGGATGAAGACTCCGCCCGTACGTCTGACGTCTTACTCGCCCGGGTCCGGCTGAGCCTGTAAGATCGGCTTGGCCGATTTGACGCAGGTTCTGCGTTACTTGCCCTCAATCAAGGACCCTTCTTTCCTCGGCCAAATCGGGGACGACGCGGCGGTGTACCGCATCTCCGACGAATTGGCCCTGGTTCAGACCGTCGACTTTATCACCCCGGTCGTCAACGATCCTTTCACCTTTGGTCAGGTGGCGGCCGCCAACGCCTTGAGTGATATCTACGCCATGGGCGCCCAGCCGGTCTTTGCCTTGAATTTGATTGGCTTCCCGGTTCGAAGCCTGTCTTTAGAGTATATGGAGCAAATTCTCGCCGGAGGTTCGGCTAAGGCCGCCGAGGCCGGGGCGGTTATCGCCGGCGGCCACTCGATTGACGATTATGCCCCAAAGTACGGGTTGGCGGTTACGGGATTTGTCCACCCCGCCCGCCTGGTGAGGAAGTCCGGAGGCTCCCCAGGGGACGTTCTGATTCTGACCAAACCCCTTGGCAGCGGAACGATCACAACGGCCTTGGATCAGGGAATCTGCGACTCCGACTTGGAGGCACAGATCTCGCAGATTATGGCCGCCCTGAATCGAGGCGCCTCGGAAGCGATGGTTCGAATTGGTGCTGCGGCCTGTACGGATGTAACTGGGTTCGGTCTGCTCGGCCACCTTCATGAGCTAGCCCGGGCCAGCGGGGTGGCTGCCCGGGTGAAGGCTAGTCAGGTTCCCTTTTTGGACGAGGCCTTGAAACTTATCGGCCGGGGGGCGGTCTCCCAAGGCACCCGGAACAACCTCGCCTATTTGTCCGAACACGTAAAATGGGCTCCGGAAATCTCCGAAGCCCAGCGGCTCCTCCTCTGTGATGCCCAAACTTCTGGGGGGCTGCTCATAGCCGTTCCTTCGGAAAAAGGCGAGGAGCTGGCACAGGCCCTTAAGGCGTCGAATTGTCTTGCTTACGAGGAAATTGGCTGCCTTGTCGACGGGGATCCAGGGACTTTAGTGGTTGAGGCTTAATATTGTTCGGCCGTCCGTGGGCTGTCCTCGGACGATGCCCCCGACTTTACGACGACCAATACGAGTACGACTCACGCGGGGCCGCACTCCGGGCGGTGATGGCCACCACCCGACGGGCCGGGGGACTAGATGGGATGTACTGCGCTGGGGACATGATTTACGGCGGCCACTGTGCTTATCGCAATACTTCGATTTGCTCCTTGGACTGGTTCCACTTCGTCTTTACTCCCAGCTCCTCAACGATGAAGCTCAATGGAACATACATTGATCCATTAATCAATTGCGGAGAGAAATCCAGCTCGGTTTTTTTGCCATTCTGATCAATAGCGACAGAGCTGTCCAGGAAAACCTGGTACTTCTTACCGTTGTAATTCACAATAGCGCTGCGCGTGGCGTTTTCCCAAGTGATCTTTGCACCGATGATGTCGGCGATTCGTCTCAACGGCACCGACGTACGGTTGTTGAACTTCGCTCTCTCAACGCCTCCAATTACCGTATCCTCAGTCACCGGGCTTCCCTTATAACGTTCGATGGCTTGGTGCACTTTCTTATTGGCTACAGCCGCATTGTCGTAACCGTTAATCTCCACATACTTGCGGTTTGACGGAAGCAGCTTATACACCTTAAAGTACATCTCGATCTGCTCCGCTTTAATTCGAGGAAGATCGGAAACATCCAGTACCTTGTCATACGTCGGATCAACGTCGCTTACCGGTACCGCGATGATCTTATCATCCAGTTCGCCGTTGTCGATCATCTTCAGCATGCCGATCGCACGAACCTTCACTACAGTCCCAGGTACGAGCGGTTCTCTGGTTAGGACAAGCACATCGAGCGGGTCGCCGTCGCCGCCCTTCGTTTGCGGAATAGAACCGTAGTTGCCGGGATAGTGGACGGCCATCGATTGGAAGCGGTCGGCCACGACATGCCCCGTATCCGTATCGATCTCGTATTTCGTGAAGCTTCCGGCCGAGATTTCGATCACGGCGTTAAACTCCCCGGTATACGTCTTATCCTGCGGATAATCGAAGGAGTGCACCCATGTGAAGGCCGTCTGCTTGTTATCCTTCTGGTATTGCTGGATCGCCGCCTTCAATGCCGATTTGGTCGCTGCCGCATCGGTAAAACCGTTTAATTGAACGGCCTTCCGTCCTGCCGGAAGCTGCTTATACACGTTGAAAAACTTCTCGATTCGCTGAGCTTCGATCTTCGGCAAATCGCTGATATCCCGAATGTTATCGTAGGTCGGATCCACATCAGAGACGGGGACGGCCACAATCTTTTCGTCCGCTTCGCCGCCGTCGATCATCTGCAGCGTGCCGATCGGCCTAACCTTGATGAGCGTCATCGGCGCCAGCGGCTCTCTTGTCAGAACGAGCACATCGAGCGGATCTCCGTCGCCGCCAGTCGTCTGGGGAATGGAGCCGTAGTTGGCAGGATACTTCACCGGCATCGATTGGAAGCGGTCTGCCACAAGATGGCCTTTGTCCGCATCGATTTCGTATTTCGTGAAGCTTCCGGCTGGAATCTCAATCAACGCCATGATCTCTTCCGGAAACTTTGCGCCTTGCGGGTAATGGAACGGGTTGATATACGGAATATATTTCTGTGTTGCGTGCGCGGCTTTATAAGCGTCGACGGCTTGTTTAATCGCCTGCTTCGTCAGAGCCGCACTCTCAAAGCCGTCAAGCTGAACCGCCTTTCTTCCTTCCGGAAGCTGCTTATACACCGCGAAAAACTTTTCAATGCGCTGAACTTCAATCTTGGGGAGATCTGACAAATCCTTAATATCATCATATACCGGATCGATGGACGATGCTGGTACAGCAACGACCTTGTTGTCCGGTTTACCGCCGTCGATCATTTTCAGGGTGCCAATTGGCCGTACCTTGATGACAGTCCCCGGCACCAACGGCTCTCTGGTCAAGACGAGCACATCAAGTGGGTCGCCGTCGCCGCCTACCGTTAGGGGGATGGAACCGTAGTTGCCCGGATACTGAACGGACATCGGCTGGAACCGGTCGACGATCACATATCCGGTATCGGCGTCGATTTCATATTTGATCAAGCTGCCTTGCGGTATTTCAATGACTGCATAAATTTCTTCCGGGTACGCCTTTGTCTGAGGAAAATCGAAGGGATGTACCCACTGCGTGCTCTTGCTGTCCAGTGCTTGTGCGGAAAGGGGGTACGAAAAGACGGCAATGATCAAAGAGATCAGCAGAATGGAGACAAGCGTCTTTCTCATATTAGCCTCCTAACGGCAAGATTTATAATCTTTACCGTAACATGCTAGTGTTACTGAAGTAGTAAGGTTGTCTTATAATCGTGTTAAACCGTTCATTCGCGATCCGGGAACCTTCCCAGCTACGTCAACAACCCCATCGACTGGGGTATTATTTTTTTATTCGCAATGCCAGATTTCGACAGGTTTTTCATATTAAGAAAAATATGATCGACTTACGGTGCCAATTTTTAGGTTTAGATAGAATCATTCTTAAATTCATTTGGATGGGGGTCAGGGTGTTGTTGGTTAGAAAACTCGTGGCGCTTATGGTTATTGCGGCCCTGCTGTCGATGGGTCTGGTTACTTTGGGAACGGCGGCTGGAAGTAAGACTACGGTTGTCGCGCCGGGTATGAAGTGGGCTTCGCCATCGTTTGCGAGGGCTTCGACGGCGGTGCATCCAGAGACGGGGGCTACGGCAGCTAATAACCAGCCAAGGCTGGTGAGTGGGGTCGGGAAGAACCTCATACAGAACGCCGGATTCGATCAGGATCTCAGCGGGTGGGATCGTTATCCAAGCGGGCATTTTGACCTTGACACGGCCATTGGGCGGGCTTCGAAACCCTCGTTACACGGCACGGTCGGATTGGCGGCCGATCAATACGCGGTGAGTTCCTCAGCAGATGCGGCTATTTCCGGCAAGTGGTTCGTGATGTCCGCTTATGTTAAAACTCGGGGTATGTCTCCCAACAACTTGATAGTTCAGGGGTATTTCTATGACATCAACGGTCTGGGCGTTGGCTCTACGAATTGGTATAGCCCTGGTATAGGCGGCACAACTGATTGGACCAGGATCTGGGTGGCGGCCCAAGCGCCGTCTGGAGCCACCCGGGCCGCAATTATTATCAGGCCCTGGACAAAAGACGGGATGGGCGAGTTTTGGGTCGATGATGTTCAGGTTGAGGAAGCCCGGGCTAAAGACACCTCCGGTTCCTGGGTACCTTCTGACTGGGTTTATGAGGGGACTGGACAAGTTGCCCAAGCCCAAATGCTGGCGACGGTAAACATTCCGTCTTCGTATGCTTGGGTCGAATTTGACGTGACCGAACACGTAAAAGAAGCGGTCGTGCGTGGCACTCAGGTGGACTTTCTCGTTAAATTTAAGAATGAGAACCTTTATCAAAATTATTCCACTGTGGACTTTTTCAGCGGACCTCCTCAGCTATATGTAAACGATATCCAACAGTCCCTGCTCAAGAACAATTCTATTTATCAGTACATGGATACCAATGGTACCGGAAGCCAAATAGTCGATTGGATAAATTACAACAAAAGAACTTTGATTAGTTTTTCATTATCCGAAATTCCGTATGTAAGTTCGGCAAAGTTGAGACTCGGTTATTCAAATGCCCATTCGGCGACCGACCCTGCCGGGAAAACAGTGGAGGTCTATAAACTCACCCGCCCCACCTGGAACCAAGCTTCCGCGAGATGGTCCCAATACGATTCCGGACTCAACTGGTCATCCCCCGGCGGCGACTACACCAGTCAGGGATACAAAAAAATCATTTGGGCCACTCCTGCCAATCAAGCTCTGTTTATTGAGGAAGCCGGTACAGGCCGTTCGGCTGAAACGGTGGACCTGACCCTTCCCGAGTCGCTTCCCAAGGAATTCACGGTTCTAGGTTCATTTAGGCCGGCCTGGAAGTCTTCCAATAGGACAACCAGCGCAACCCAGCTCAAGTTCCCGATTGATT
>JBGFRN010000065.1:0-7105 GCA_041695105.1 Bacillota bacterium
GTTCATGCAAGACCATATGGTTGCAGGTGCCCACCACCGCCGCCGCGGCCAGACGCGGGTCAAACGGAATGAAATGTCCCTTAACCACCCCAGCCCGGAAGACACCCTCCAATAAGGACATATACTCCTCTTGTTTCCGCTCAACCAGCGCCCGGTGGGCGGATGAGAGGTGCCGCCCCTCCTGAAGCACCAAGGCCAACAGGCCCCCGTGGCTGGCGGCAAAGGCGGCGTGGTGTTTGATAGCCCGTTGTAGCCGTTGCGCTGGGGTGCCTCGCCGCTCCACTACCTCCTCCAGGGCAGATGTCAAATGGTCCAGGGTATTGAGAAGAATGGAGAGGAGCAGCTCCTCTTTGCTTTCGAAATAGTAGTAGAGATTGCCCTTGACGAAACCCGCCTCTTCAGCAATCGACCGCATCGAGGCCCCGTGGTAACCCCACCGAGTAAAAGCAGTGGCGGCCGCCTGCAGCAGTTCCGTAACCCGACGTTCATCGCCTTTTCGCACTATAGCCCCCTGCTCACTAAAGTTTTGACCGATCGGTCAAGAATTTGATAGATTATTCTGATTATTTTATTTACGATATTACCCGTTGGACTGTTCGATGTCAAGCGTATTATGGCTTCCGGCAGAGATCCAGCAAGCACAGCTCCAAAATTGCCCGCGGGTCACCGGCGCTGGTCTTGAGGTCGACATCGGCTTCGAGGATACGCCCAAGCGCCCAGACCAGCTCTTCCCGGGAGAAGTTGCGGCGCTGGCCGAGGTAGGTTCGGGCGGCGTAAGGACTGAGACCGAGGGCCGCCTCAATCTCTTTTTGGGTGTACCCCTTGTCGATCATTACCTGGCAGGCCAGGGTCATCCGCACCTGGCGGGCGACCATGAAGAGAACCCGCACCGGCGGTTCTCCCTGCTGGCTGATCTCCGACAGCCTGGTCAGAGCGTCCTGGGGGCGCCGGGCCCCAACGGCGTCCAGCAGCTTGAAGATGCTCGTTTCCACCACCCCGGCCACTAGCAGATCGACGTCGGCCGCCTGGATCGCCCGGGAACCGCAGTAGATCATCAGTTTTCTGATCTCACTATTAGCCAGGGTCAGATCCGGTCCGGTCCTGGCCGCCAAACCCTCGGCCGCCTCCGGCGCGATTCTCCCGCCGAGCTGGGAGACCCGCTGGCGGACCCAGGCCGGCATCTCAGCCTCCTTGAGGGGGGCGCAGTCTACCACCAGACCGGCCTTGTCCAGGGCCTTAAAAAGCTTCTTCCTCCGGTCAGGCGTCCCCCGCAGCAAGAACACCAGGATCGTTGTCGAAGCGGGCACAGCCAAATAGCGGAGCAAAGCCGCCTCGGTCCCGCCCTCTCCGGGGGACGGGCTGCCGGCCTCTTCCTCATCTTCCCCATCCGCAGCCTCGTCGCCCCCGGCCATTCTTCCCTTTCCACTTCCACCCGAAAACTGGCGGGGGCGCTTGACCAGCACCAACCGGCGCTCGGCCAGAAATGGGAAGGTTTGAGCCATGTCCAGGGCCTTCTCAACCGGCTCTTCCTCGGCGTCGATCTCAAAATAATTCATTTCGGCCGCGGCCTCTGTTCCGGCCGGGAAGACGCGATTCTTCAAAGCGGCCAGGAACGAGTCCTGAAAAAAGGCCTCTTTACCGCAGACCAGATAGACCGGATGGAGGTCTCCGGTCGTGAGGTCTTTGGTGGCTTTCGAATAGTCGCTGACCATAGTCCTCTCACTTCGCCCCGGCGGCAGGATATCCTTTCTGGCGGCGAGAACCCAATCTTTTGTGTTATTTTGTCGAACGGGGGTGACCGGGTGAGAAAGGCGGCCGGGTACTGGTTTCTGATCCTGTTCCTGGCCGCGGCCGGATATGTCGCCTTACAAATTCAGACCCTTTCCCTGGCCTCCCTCCGTTCTTACTCTAAGCCCGCCCGGCCGGTCAGTCCGGCCCAGGCCGGCAATTCGCGCCCGATCTCACCGCTGTCGGGCTCCGTCCTGCTAGTCGTGGTCGGAGGTCTGCCCGAGGATTCCTCGTGGAGGCTCGGAGCCCTACAGATGCTCCGGTCCAAGGGAGCCAGCGCGGTGCTGAAAGCCGAACCGCCGGGCTACGCCCCGGCCGCCTGGCTGACGCTTCTGTCCGGGGCCACGGCCGAGACCCATGGCGCCCTCTTTCCCGCCATCAATCCAGACCCTATCCCGGACAACATTCTGACCCAGGCCCAGGTCGCCACCCTTTACACCGCCCTGGCCGCCCCGGAGGCTTTCCTGGCGGTGGCTGACCCGGCCGGGAACGCCGGCATAGTCGAGAAACTGCCTCCCCAGGCGTCGACCGCCCCTGAGGCGCTTGAAACTATCAAACGGCTGTGGAAGACCAACCCCAGCCTGATGGTCGTTTACCTTCCCGACTTGGATTTTTTGGGGCATCTGTCAGGCACCCGGTCTCAGGAATTCCGTGAAGGACTAGCCCGTGTCGACGCCGCCCTGGTACAAATTCTCGAAGCGGTTGATCTGAGGCGTTCGACCATTATTGTTACCTCCGATTTCGGGCGCCTGATCAACGGGCACCATGGGGGAAGCGAGCCCGAAGCCCAGCGCGTCCCACTGGTGGCGGCCGGCCGGGGGATCATGGCCGGAACCCGAGGCGAGTTCCGGCAAAAAGACCTGGCACCGACCATCGCCACTATTTTGGGGCTGCCCTTCCCCGAACTGAGCGAGGGACTGCCGGCGACGAGCCTGCTCGACATCGGGCAGGCTACCGGGCTGGTCCTGGCCGAAAGATTGGCCCAGCTTCAGGCACGCCAGCGCTCACGGATCGAATCGCTCTGGCTGGCCGTCCCCCACCCCCCCTCTAAACCGGCGGCCCCGGTCAGTCTTGAGGAAGGGCTAGCCGGGGCCAGAAACCTTGAACACGCCCTCGAGCGGGCCCGGGAATCAGCCCGCCGGGCCGATTCCTGGGAGCGCCTGGCCCCGGCCGGGGGCGCCGCGACTGTTTCACTGGTCACCATCCTGGTCACACTATTCACTAAGCGCCACCGCAGGGCGGTAATCATCGGGGCACTGGTTTACCTGGCCCTTTTTAACCTTCTCCTGATGGGGCCATGGCGGTTCGGACCTTTCAGCCCCGAGCACAGTTTGGGCTACTCTTTGAGCAGTCTTGACCCGCACGGGAGCCTGATCGACCTCGGGCGCCAGCGCCTCCTCGAAGCGGCCCTGGCCGCCACGGCGGCCTCGATGGTGGCCGGTTTTTTGGCCGGGCGCACCGCGGCCGAAGGAGATAAAAAAGACCGGCTCCGCTCCGGGAAGGCCGGCCTGTGGATGGCTGCCTTTACCACCGCCATCTTGGGGCTGCCTGCGGCCTGGGTCTACCTTATTGACGGCCTGATCTACACGCGCTACCTGCCTGACCTGGACCGGCTCTGGGTGCTCCATCTGGCTCTGCTCCAGGTCATGGTCCTCGGCTCCGGCGGGATAATCTGGGCTCTGGTTGCCTCTCAGGCCTCGCGTCTACGTTCGCGAGACTATCGATAACTCCGAGTTTCGATGCCTCGCCCGTCGGTTTTCACCGTCACCGCGCCATGAAGATCGTTGCGGTAGACCAGAATTCCCCGCCCCTTGAGCCGTTCCAGGGTCTCGGGGCCCGGGTGCCCGAAACTGTTGCGTCCGACCTGGATCACAGCCAGGGCCGGTCCCACCTGATCCAGGAACTCACCGCTCGAAGAGTAGTTGCTGCCGTGGTGGGCGACCTTGAGAACGGTGGCCGGCAGGTCTCCCGCCCTTCCGGCCAGCAGCGCCCGCTCCCCCTCGGCCTCGATATCCCCGGTCAGAAGGAAGGACACGCCCCGGTAATCAACCCTGAGGACCAACGAGCTATTGTTCTCGTCAGACCGGGTGCCAGCCAAAGGCTCCGCCTCCGGGTGAAGGAACCGGGCGGTCAGATCCTTCCCGGCCAGCATCCGCTCCCCGGCCCGGGGGATTTGCCAGGCCAGGCGCCCGCGGGCGGTTTCCCGCGCCAAAAGAGCCAGCCACCGCTGATATTGAGGTCCATGAAATTCGGTTCCGCCGTACCAGACTCGCCCAACCCGGAAATCCTTGAGGACGGCCTCCAGCCCCCCGACGTGGTCGCCGTGCGGGTGGGTCAATACTAAGTGATCGATCCGGGTAATCCCCCGGCGGCGGAGAAAAGGGGTGATGACCCGTTCTCCTGGGTCGTAGTCCCCGCCATCCAACCCGTCCGGCCGGCCTCCCCCGTCGACCAGGAGAGTCCTTCCATCCGGAAATCGCATGAAGATGGCGTCGCCCTGACCGACATCCAAGAAAACCGTTTCCAGTGTTCCCGGAGGGTCAGCCTGGGCCCAGCTCCAGACCGCCGCGACCCCGAAGATCAGGGCGGCTATCGCCCAGTGAACCGGACGCCATTGACGGACCCACGGCAGCCAGCCGACCCGGATCATTCCGAAGGCCCATCCCAAGGCCAGGTAGTACCCAGCCACCAGCCAGGACGAGGGCGACGGGAAGTACAGGTAGGCCCCGGGAAACCGGGCCAGCAAGGCGGCTGAGCTCTCCAGGACCAAAAGAAGCAGGTCGGAGATCCAGATCAGCGGGACGGCCAGCGCCGGCCAGACCACCCCAACCAGGGCCGCCACCGAGCCGGCGTAGACCACCGCGCCGACCACGGGGATGACGACCAGGTTGGCCGCCAGCGACACGACCGAGACTCCGGCGAAATAATACAGAGAGATTGGCAGCACGGCTAGTTGGGCCGCCAAGGTGACGGCCAGCGGGGTGCAGATCCAGGACGGAACGCGCCCAAGCCAACCCCGTTCAAACCAACCCTCGACCGGTCGAACCAAGGCCAAGATTCCGGCCGTTGCGCCAAAAGATAGCTGAAAACCGGCATCGTAGAGCTGAAGCGGGTTTAGGATCATGATCCCCAACCCGGCGGCACCCAGGGCATTCCAAGAATCGTTCCTCCGTCCCAGAGCCTGGGCCAGAAGGGCCAGGACGGCCATGATTCCGGCCCGGGTCACCGAGGCGGTGGCCCCGGTCAAAAAAATAAAAAAAACGACTACCAGGCAGGTTAGCAGGGCCGAAACGGGGCGCCCCAGCCCCAGACGCAGGAACAGCCCCAGGCAGGGCAAGGCGACGAAAGCCACGTTTGAGCCTGAGACGGCCAGCAGATGGTAAATACCGGCCAGACGGAAATCCTCTTCAACCTGTTGGGGCAGATCCCCGCGGCTTCCAAAAAGAAGGCCCGAGATGAGCGCCGCCCTCTCTGGATGGAGGCCGCGCCTGAAAACCTCCTCCAAGGAGCGGCGGGTTCCTAAGGCCGTCCGGACCAGCCAGTTCCCGCCCTGGCCCGGTAGGATCTCCAGATCCTCCGTTTGCCAGACCGCTACCCTCAGGTAAACTCCCTGGCGGGCCAGGTAGGCCGCGTAATCAAACTCGCCGGGGTTCCCCGGACGGCGCGGGGCCTCGAGCCGCCCCACGAGGCGGATGCGATGGCCATATGAAGGATAAGCCGCCTTCCGGTAGTCGCTGACAGCCACTCGCCCTCGGACCTCCAGGCCCCCGGCCTGGGTAACCCGCATGTAATAAGAGGCCCGCCCCTCCCCGGCCACCGGCTCCCCGTCGACCCACCCAACCAGGGTGGTCTCCTGACCCTCCCATGGCCGAAGAGCGAATGAGGCATCGGTTGTCCTGATTCCGGCCCAAAAGGCTCCGGCGGCCAGGATCAGACCGAGCCAGGCCCAGGCTGGCGGGCGCCTCAGGAAAAAAGCGACGGCGGTAACGGCGCCAACAACGAGCGGGGCCGCCCAGCCAAAATGAGTCCACCCAGCCACCCCGACGGCCAACGCCGCCGCCACCAGGGCCAATGGAGCCTTCAACCCGGCCACCCCCGCTCGGAAGTAGCCCAAGGCTCAGGGCGTGAAAACCGTCCCTGCCGGGGCCAGCCTCCGGGTGATGTTCACCGTCTTGGTCGTGGGATCCCAGCCGACCCGGGCGCCCAGCCCCTCTGAAACCACCCGCAGTGGGACATAAGTCCGGCCGCCAGCTAATCGCGGCGCTTTGGCCAAGGTAATCCGTTCCCCGTTGATCTCGACCTCAGGAAGGCCGATCCAGAGGCGGATATTGACGCCGTCTTTGGAGGCGGCAATGCCCCGGGAGTCCCCGTCCCATTCAGGAACGGCGCCCAAAGCCTCGAAAATCCGGCGCATTGGGACCATAGTTACCCCGTCCTCGATATACGGTTCGGAGTCGAAAACCAGGGGTTGACCGTCGATGGTAACCGATACTCCGGTGAATTTCTCGGCTGGACGGAGCACCGTTAATTTAAGCGATCCAAGCAGTAGGCTGGAACCAGGATCCCCGGCCAGGCGGGCCCAAAGGGTCAGGACATGGCTGCCGGGTCCGGACAGCGGCCCTTCCGAGGTACCGAGCACAACCGTATTAAGATCCAGTCCAGAACCCGAGACTTGGCGGGACCACACGATCACATCCCGGTCCCCAACCCGGTCTTGAACCGTAACCGCCTCCAGGTTTCCCTTTGAGGCGATTCGCCCCCTCAGCGAGAACGACTCGCCCAGCTCGACCTCTCCCGAAGCCGGCCATCCGGTCAGGACCGGTGCCAAGAGGTTCTTGGTTGGCTTGACTGGGTTTTGATCGCCCGGCAAGATGCGGATTCTGGTGTTGACATTGAACTTTCGTTTGCCTCCGGCCTCAGAACCGACGGCGATCCGGTAGTAATGCCCTGGCGTAAGGAGCAAGGCTGGGATTTGGTATGAGGTGGCGTTGCCGATCTTAGCCCCCGGCAGTACCAGCTCACCGGTGGAAAGGTTTCTGACCGTTACAATATAGTTAGGGACCCCAGGGACTTCGTGCCAGGACACTTCCAGGTCCTCTGGGGGGTATGCGCCCCCATCCAGCGGGGCAATTACGTCTGGGGCAGGCAGCTCGACGGGCGGTTGATCGGGAGGGACGGCCTCAGCTCCAGCCTTAACCGGAAGCAGTGAAGCCGCGACAATAAAGACCGTGAGTGACACAAGCCAGACTAGTTGGCTGAAGACCTTCCTCATGTTCGAACCCGCCCTTTGATATGTTTTCTCTAGCCGAAAGAATTC
>JBGFRN010000165.1:0-7071 GCA_041695105.1 Bacillota bacterium
CCCCCGGGTGAGCGGTGATACCCAGGTCCCGAGCAGCTCCGTAGAGCAAGACGCGCAGGTCGGGGCAGTACGGTTCGGTGAAGTCAGTATGGACCACGCCGTCTGGGCCGCCCTCGAAGAATGTGTAGCTACGGGCTTTAGTAAAGTCGATGAAGTCATTGGCAATGACGAAATCGCCTGGCTTCATCTCGGGGTTGCAGGAGCCGACGGCGGCCGTGGCCAGGACGCGTTTGACCCCGATCTGTTGCAGGGCCTTGATATTGGCCCGGTAGTTAATCCGGTGGGGCGGTACCGAGTGGCCCGATCCGTGGCGAGCCAAGAAAGCAACCTCGCGACCCTGAAAGGTCCCGATCCGAACCATGGCCTCCCCGTAGGGGGTCCCCACCCTTTCCTCCCTCAGGTCGGAAAGGATCTTCGGGTCATAGACTCCGGTCCCGCCAATGATCGCAACGTTCATTTACTTTGGAGAGATCCAGGGGTCAATCGCCCGTTCGTAGGTTACCAATTCCTCCGGTTTGAAAAAAAGCGAGATCTCGCGGGCGGCCGACTCGGGGGAGTCGCTCCCGTGAACCAGGTTGTTTCCCTTGTCCAGACCGAAATCCCCCCGGATGGTGCCCGGGCCGGCGTTGGCCGGGTCGGTGGCCCCCATGGTGTTTCGGATCAGTGATATCGACCGCTGCCCTTCCCAAACCATCGCCACCACCGGACCGGAGGTAATGAACTCGATCAGGCCGCTGTAAAAAGGCTTGCCCTGATGCTCGCCGTAGTGGGTGCCAGCCAGCTCCGGGGAGATTGTCATCAGTTTGAGACCGACCAGTTTGAGGCCGCGGCGCTCCAGGCGGGCGATAATTTCCCCGGCCAGGTTGCGCTGAACCCCGTCTGGCTTCACCATTACAAAGCTTCTCTCCAAGATGAGTAACCTCGCTTCTAAAGTGTTTTTTTGGTCGCGGTTGGTAAGGTTAAACCCTCGTCCATTTTACAAAAACTTCCCCGCCCGGGCAACGTCCCCCATACGCCACCGGTAAAATAAATACGCCCAATCTGGCCTAGAGCCAAAATGGGCGTTATCCGGCTTGGTTCCGGTAAAAAGCACTCTTTGTAAAGAAGACTGACCGCCTCCTTCCAGATTAACCGACGGCTGCTTTGGCCAAGCTGGAGTCAATGAAGGATGGGTCGATTTGACCGCGTTTATGCTCGTTGACTGCGACCTTCTTGGCCCCGAATTTCTCAAAAATAAAGTTGCAGGAATCCCAGGGGTCTACATGATCACCGCAGGTAAAGACATCGACGGCGGCATAACCGAGTTCAGGCCAGGTATGGATCGCCAGGTGAGACTCGGAGATGACCACTACCCCGCTGACCCCTTGGGGACTGAACTTATGAAAGGCGACTTCACGTACTTCCGCGCCGGCTGCCAGAGCCGCGTTAACCATAATGTGCTCGACCGCTTTCAAATCGTTAAGGATTTTTGAATCACAACCGTAGACTTCGGCGAGCACATGACGGCCCAAGGTGTTCATTTCAATTATCAACCCCCTTTAATCCAGCCCGAGTTACGACCCGGACTTATGCAATCGAAACAAGTATAGCAAACCAAGGGAGGGTGTCAAGAAAAAATCCGACAGAAAAAATCCGGGATAAAGAATCGAGATATTCCGGTAACAAGGTATGGCCCAACCCCCAAGAAGGTGTCGAAGATTTATTGCCGCTCCTCCAGCCAGAGGGACGCCAGGGGAGCCTTGGCCAACATCAGCAGGGTGGCTGCGGCCACGACGCCGGAATCGTTGAAGACCAGGGCGGCTAGGCCGCCAGCCCCGAGACCGGCCATTCCGGCCCTGAGGGCAAGACGGCCCTGGGCCACCCGTGACAGAAAACCGCCCGGACGCCAGGCCAGGTAAACCATGGTCACCAATGAGGCCATTAATACCAGGGTCCAGTTGGTATATCGAATCAAACGCAGGTTCATTGCCACCTTTCGCTGGATAATATCCTCCAGGGCGGGGGCGCCTTGTTCGGCGACCATCAGGAAGGCGCGTCCGAGGTACGAGGGCTCCGGGCGGGCCAGGTCGATGGCCACCGTCGCCGCCCCCGCGATCAAGACAATGAGGCCGGCGATAAAAAACGTGTTGAGATTAGCCCTCTGCCCGGTCAGGCCGAAGGCAAAAGCCCCGAAACCGGTACCGGCGGCCAAGGCCCCACCAAAATTGGCCCCTCCATCGGGCCAGGCCAGCAGACTGCCCGTCAGGATCATTAGGGCTATCGGCCAGGGCCTAGGCCAGCCCGACCGTCCCGGCGGGCGATCCCAAAGCAGGCTGGCCAGAATGATGGTTGATCCGATCAAGACGCCCATGTACTCGTTTCCAATCCCGTAGTACCTGGCGCCACCCGAAGGAGAATAGCCCAGAGGCGAGACCATCATTAATCTGGCTCCGGTCAGGGTGTCCACGACGATTGCACCCCAGGTGAGAGCCGAAATGGCCAGGGCACCCCCCATCCTCTGAAGCCGCTCGACCCAAAGGGCAATCGCGGTCAAAACGGCAGTAACAGTTAAGAAGACAGTTATCGCCGCGGCGGCGGTAAGCCATCCTGGCCAAAACAGCAGTCCCAGGGGCACACACGTGAGGAACAGCAGTACCGGGTACAGACCCGGCACCAGTTCCGGAGCGAACCTGGTTCCGATCAGAAAGGCCGTTAGTGCCAGCACCTCTACCATCATGAAAACCTTTAGGACCGGGCGCCTTATCGCCTGCACCTGGTCGACCCGGCGGTGAAATTCAAACAGGTAAGTCCAGGTGGAAACCCCGCCTGATCCCGGAGTTCGGGCGCCTCCGGTTACCGGCCGGCCAACCATGGTTCGGGGAGGGTCGATTCCGAAAAGGTTGAGGATGGTCGGGGCCAGATCGGTGTTAGCCAGAAGTCCAGCCCGGCGGGTGGCGGGGGAGTGCAGCAACCCCGGGCCGTAGCCCTGGCCCCAAAACAGGCAGAAAGTCAGCAGGTCGCCCCTGGCCAGCGCCTCTTGATCTGGTGCCGGAACCGCGAGGATTAGGATATCACGGGCGGGGTCGAGCCGCCCGGCCAAATCTCCTAGAAAACGATCGGCCTCAGCGGCCACCAGGCGTTCGGCCTGAAGGGCCATCGGCGGGAGCACCGGATCATCCCCTTGGTTCAGGCGACTGAAATCGCCCAACTCGACCACCAGTAACCGAGCCTGTGAGAGCAGATCGTCGACCGCCGCCAGGAAGGCCGGGTAATCGCTCCTGATTCCCAGGGGGAAGTTCGGATCAGGCCGGTTGAGACCGGCCAGGCGAGCCAGGGGCACGGAACCCAGGCTGTCAGCGGCCAGGGCCGCCCCGGGACGGTTGATAGTCCCGGGCCGGTCGCTGTTCCCCACCGCGCCGGTTTTCAGGCCGGCGCGGGCCAAACTTTCGGCCAGGGCACCAATTTGATAGGAATAACTGGCCTCCTGGTTGCGGCGGTAGACCGCGGGCAAGCCGAGAAAGGCCGCCCCCCCTGGCGGCGCCGATCCGCCGGTGGAGCGCCTCAAGCGGCCATTCGGGGCTTCCCCGTTCAGGTTCTCGCCGGTCTCCATCACCAGTCCCGCCGCGGGGTCACCGGCCAGGCGCGTTCCGGCGGCCAGGGTCAGGTGACCGCCTCCTAATGCCGCCTGAGCCGGCACCCGAACGTTCATGGCCCCGATTGATCCACGGGCGGCCAGGGTCCGGAGGTTTGGCATCTCCCTTCGGTCCAACGACGCCCAGGAAAGCCCTTCGGCTACCAGCAGGATCACCCGTCCAGGCGCGGGCACCGGGATTGATGCTACGGGTTCAGCCCCCAGCCGCCAGACCTCCAGGTACTGCGTCAGGAATATGCCAAATAGGGCTGCCGCCAGCCAGGGGAGGAGCCGCCAGGGATGCAGCCACCGTTGTCCGGGCCGGTTAGGAGCTGATCCGGTCATAAACGCTCGTGATTTCGTCAAGCATTCTGGCCCGGGTAAAAATCCCCTTGGCCCTGACGTGGGCCTCGCCTCCCAGCCGCAACCTAATCGCCGGATAACTGATCAAAATCTCCAGGGCGGCCGCCAAGTGGCCGGCTTGTCCAGAGCTAACCAGGATCCCGGTCACTCCGTCCTCGATAGTCTCAGTCAACCCGCCGACCCGGGTAGCCACCACCGGGACGGCGGCGGCCTGGGCTTCGGCGGCGGCCAAGCCGAACCCCTCCGACCGTGACGGAACCAGCAGGATGTCGGTATGAACTAAAAAACCGGCTGGGTCAGGGACCTGGCCGAGAAAATGGACCCGTGATTCCAGGCCCAGATCCCTGGTCAGGCCGGTCAGGGCCTGGCGATCCGGGCCATCGCCGGCTATCTTAAGTACCGTGGCTGGAAACCTGGCGACCAGGCGGGCAAAGGCACGGATGGCCAGGTCGACCCCTTTTTCCGGGGCCAGGCGCCCGAGCACCCCTATGGCCAAGGGTAGGGCGGGCTGATCTCCTGCTGAAGAGTCCCGGGTGAGGCCGGCCAGGCGGAGCTGTCCGGCCGCGAACAGGCTTTCATCGAGGCCGTGGTAAACAACTTGCACCCGGTCGGGAGGGGCTTTCCAGCGGGTGACGATATGCCGCGCCAGGGCCCGGGAGACCGGAAGATAAACCTCAGGCCTGGGTCTAAGGCAACGCTCGATACCGGCCTGCAGGAGGGAGCCAGCCGGAACAGCCGGGCCGGGCAGCCCATGAACCGTATATGCCAGGGCCGGTCGTCTGCCTGGGGCCAGCCTGAGCCAAGTCGCAAGCCTCCCGACCACCGAGGCGCGTGCGCCGTGCAGGTGGACGATTTCAGGGGTGAACTCAGCCAGGATCCGGCGAAGGGAGACCCAGGAGGTTGGAGCGGTCCTCTGGCGGTAAAAATCCGGCGGCAGGCCTTCGAGGAGGTTCCTCAGGTGTTTAAGAGTGCCCCCTGAGCAGGCTCCAACCAGGTGCAGGATATGCCTGAGCATGAAAACACCTCGAGAGTAGAATTCCCGAGGCGCCATAAAAGATATGGGCGTTTAAGATTTACGCCGGAAAGCTCAGCCTCCGCCCTCGATTCTCTCTTTCATACTCTTGAGCATGCTCTCGCAGTTTTGCTTAAGGACAATTTTGACGATCGGGTCAAGCATGGCGGCGAACATCGGAATTCCCAGTTCGGCGTCGACGGTCAGGGTTACCTTGCAGCCCTCAGAAGCCGGCTCAAAGATCCAATCGCCCTCGAACTTCTTGAGGTCTCCCGAGACCTGGCTGTAGTGAATGCCGGGTTTTTGGTCGTCAAAAACGTCAAGCTCGCGCCACTTGAAAAGTTTGCCCTTGAGCCAGGCCGCCCACTCGGTGACAGTTTCGTTGGGACGCCGTTCGATTACCTTGACCGATTCGACGCTCTCCATGAACTGAGGGTAAGATTCCATATCCTTAGCCAGTTCGTAAATACGGACCGGGTCGCCCTTAATGACTATGCTCGTCTCGATGTAGGCCAAAGGCTTTCCTCCTCCGGGGGCTCGTTCGGGATTCCAGGGTCCTAGGACTTCAGTTCGTCGTAAAAGAGATTGGCTTTGGAGATCCCGGTGTCAAACGCCTCGATGACCCGGTCGATCTCTTGGTAGGTGATCACGGCCGGCGGGGAAATTCGCATCACCCTGTTGTTGTTGAGCGATGGGATTACAATCACGTAACGGTCAAGAAGTTCGGACATAACCAGGCCGAAAAAAGCGTCCTCGACCAGCTCAACCCCGATCAGCAGACCTTGGCCTCGGACTTCGGAGACGATCTGCGGGTATTCCCGGGAGACCTGCCGCAGGCCTCGGAGCAGGTATTCGCCCTTGGTGGACGCCTGTTCTAGCAGGGCCTCCTCTTGGATCACCTTAATGGCCGCGATTCCGGCGGCGCAAGCCAGGGGGTTGCCGCCGAAGGTCGAGGAGTGAATGTACGGGTTCTCATCAAACACCTTAAAAATATCGGGTTTGGCGGTGAAGGCCCCGATCGGCATCACGCCTCCGCCCAGCGACTTGGCCATGGTCATGATGTCAGGGACCACGCCGGAGTGCTCGCAGCAGAACATCTTGCCGGTCCGGCCAATACCCGTCTGAACCTCGTCCAGAATCAGCAGAGTCCCCTTGCGGTCGCAGATCTCCCTGACTTTGGGCAGGTAATCGTCCGGAGGGATCCTGACTCCTCCCTCCCCCTGGATTGGCTCAAGGATCACGGCCGCGGTGCGGTCGGTGATGGCCGCCTCAATCGCCGCCGCGTCGCCGAACGGGACGTGGGAGAATCCTGGCAGCAGTGGCTCGAAGGGCTTGCGGAAGAGCTCCCGGCCGCTAGCCGACAGCGCCCCGAAGGTCTTGCCGTGGAAGGCCCCCTGACACGCGACGAAGTCGGGCTTGCCGGTGTAGGCCCGGGCCAGTTTGAGGGTGCCCTCGACGGCCTCGGCACCGCTGTTGCAGAAAAAAGTGTACTGCAGATCACCGGGGGTGACCTCGGCCAGGAGCCTGCCCAAGTCGGCCGGGGCCCGGTGGGGAAGGATCCGGCCGGACAGGGCCATCAGCTCTAGCTGCTCCTGGACCGCCCGAACCACTTTGGGGTGGTTGTGCCCGTGAAAGAAGACGCCATAGGAGCCGCAATCTATGTATTCATGGCCAAAGACGTCAGTAATAGTGGCTCCACGAGCACTTATTTCTAGGGTGTGAAAGCCCATGAAACGGTAAAGCCGGGCCATTGAGGCATTGACGTAGTTTCCGTAATCATCGAGGACCGCCTCAACCTGTGCCTGAGACGAGGGCTGTTTTGGGCCATCCACCACGCTAATCCTCCCTCCTATCAAACGCCCATATTTTTTCCAATCCGGCTTAAGCAGTTTCGACACCCATTTTTTCTATTCCTCCCGGGCCGGATCCCGATTCGCCGGGGCCTGAAAAAAACCACCCGATCCAGCGGGTGGTTTGGTTATCTTTATGGTCGGACTGCCGGGATTTGAACCCGGGACCTCTTGCACCCCAAGCAAGCGCGCTACCAGGCTGCGCCACAGCCCGAAATCGAAGCACAACCTAATTT
>JBGFRN010000118.1:0-7027 GCA_041695105.1 Bacillota bacterium
GTGGTCTTGCCCATCCGCCTCGGATGGCATACGGTCCACGAAACCAAGTCGAAGGTGGCTCTTGCCGCCTGAGATGCCGCTGACTTTCAGCCGGCGGAGTACGTCACACTAAAATTGGTTCCCGGATTACCCCCGCAAATTGAGGCGCGGCTGACGCCTGAATTGTTAAGGAGTAGTGCCCATCGTTATGGAGCTTGAGCGACTGTTAAACCTGATCGCCGCGGCCAGGAATGGAGATCTAGGGGCTAGAGATGAGTTGCTGGCAGCCAACCGGTCGTTCATTCATCAGTCGGCCAACCGAATCTCAGGACGGACGCTGAGATGGGAAAATGACGATGAGCTTAGCGTGGCGCTCATGGCTTTTAACGAAGCGATCGACAAATACGGAGCCCGAGGCGGCGCCGGGTTCCTGACTTACGCCGGGACGGTGATCAGATATCGTCTCCTGGATTTCTACCGGCGGGAGGCGCGCGGTCCAAAAACGCTTCCTCTGGAGGTGGACTTGGACGACGATCAGACTATCGCGCCCGGGGAAATAAGAGAGGCGCAGGCCCGGTATCAGTCAGAGGAAGACGAGGCCCGTACAGCCGAAGAAATAGACATCATGCTGGCCGAATTGAGGCGTTACGGGATGGGTCTCGAGGATCTGGTGGCCGCGTCGCCCAAACACCGCGATACTAAGGCCACATTGCTTCGGGTGGTTGCCACCCTGCTTTCCCGCCCGGACCTCCTGGAGCATCTTCACCGAACCCACCAGCTGCCCTTGAAAGAGCTGGAGAACGCCACCGGGGTCAGCCGCAAGGTTCTGGAATCCGGGCGGAGATATATCGTTGCCGTAACCATCGTCATGCGGCATCCGGACCTCGAACGTGTCAGGGCGCACATTCGACTGCCCGGATGCGGGGGGGGGGACTAGCCGTGAATAAGCTCTGGGTATTGGTCCTGGAAGTGAGGGAAAGGGACATTACCGTCCTTACCGAGGCCGGAGACTTTCTTGATGTACCCATAACATCGCCGGCTCCTCGAAAAGGCCAGAGAATTTGGGTCGAAGCGCCCGGGCAAAAGCGGGCACGTCCAAGCGCGCCGCTCTGGTTCGGACTCGTGGCCGCAGCCGTCCTGGCTTTGGCGTTCTTGGCTCCTTTAAAAGGGCCGGAGCCACCGCCGCTGATCGTCGCGAGCACAGTGACTATTGATATTAACCCCAGTTTTCTTGTTAATCTCGACGACCAATTTCGGACTGTTGACGCGGTTCCACTCAACGAACAGGCCCGGAGTCTCAAGTTGCCCCAACCGGGAACACCGGCCCTCGCAGCATTGACGGAGATTCTCTCGGCGGCCAGAGAGCGCGGGTACCTGAATGAGGATTCGGTAATGGTCTACAGTTCCTGGTCGAGGCCAGGGGCCGGGCCTAGCCCCGAGGCGCAGACCATTATCAGCGAGGCAATTAACCGGATTGGCTTTAGGGGTCAATTCATAGCCTTAGAAGCGACGAGTAACCAGGTGGAGCGTGCCAGATCGCTCGGAGTTTCGGTTAACCGGATTATAATCGTGGACCGTGCCCGCGCTCTGGGCGTGGCCCAGGACTTGTCGCCCTCTATGCGGAACCTTCGCCATGGCCTCCAGGCCATCGGGTTACTGCCCCCCGCACCGGTAACGCCAAGACCTGAGTTTCGGGATCCGGTCCCCGAACCCGCTGCTCCCAAACCCACGACCCCTCAGCCTCCGGCCCCCCAGCCTCCGGCCCCTCAGCCCCCGACCGCGCAGCCCCCGGCCGCGCAGCCCCCGGCCACTCAGCCTCCGGTTCTCCAGCCTCCAGTTGGCAATGACTCTGTAGCGCCGCCCCAGCCTCCGGCCACTCAGCCGCCTCCGACTGAAACCGAACCTGCCCAACTTCCCGGGCCAAGTCTTAACCCTGTGCCCCCATCCCCGCCGTCGTCAGGTGCGGGAACCGGGTCCGGCGCCAGATAGTTTCCGAGCATAATTGCAGCCCCACTCCCATAGACATAACCATGAACTTGTCTACTGGGAGTGACTTTTTTGCGCAATGCCCCTCTAGCCTTGCTCGGTTTCATCATCCTTTTGACGCTGGCCGTTCCGGCCTACCTGGTGCTTGGGCCGAATCTCAAGCCCCCTATACGGGAGAGCGGCCGGCCTAGCCTGGGAGGGCCGCCCGCCCCGAAGGCTATGACGGCAGTAAAGCTCAAGCTCTACCGGGCAGCCGAAAATAAGGTTGTTGAGATCGACCTTGAGAATTATGTCAAGGGCGTTGTTGCTGGTGAGATGCCCTCGGGTTTCGAGCTGGAGGCGCTTAAGGCCCAGGCGGTCCTGGCCAGAACCTATGCGCTGCGCCGGATGCGGGTCTTCGGCGGCCCGGGATGCGAGCGACACTTGGAGGCTGACCTGTGTGATGACAACTCGCACCAGGTTTACCTTTCGTATGAGGATCTTAAGGCTCGCCAGGGCTATTTTACGGCCCTGACAGCCTGGAAAAAAATCGAGCAGGCGGTCAAGTTGACTCAGGGCCTGATGGTTGCCTACGATGGGGCCCCGATCGAGGCGGTGTATCACTCGACATCGGCCGGAACCACCGAGGATGCCGCCGAGGTCTGGGGCAAAGCCTACCCGTACCTCAAGCCAGTAGCTAGCAACGACGCCTCATCTCCAAGGTACCGTGATCGGTTGGTTCTGACCTGGAAGGAGCTAGCCGCCAAGCTGGGGGCCTCCGACCTGGCGGCCTCCGACTTGGCGGCCAGGGCCACAACCGGCGGGAGGATGGCCCAGGTGGTGGAACGGACGGCGGGGGGACGGGTCAAGACGGTCAGGATTGGGGATCAGTCCTATTCAGGCAAGGAGGTCCGGGAAAAACTCGGATTGAGGTCGACCAACTTTGAGGTCGGGCCCGCCCCGCAAGGACTGGTTTTTGATACCCTGGGCTTTGGCCACGGGGTGGGAATGAGCCAGTTTGGGGCCAACGAGCGCGCCAAAGGCGGCCAAAACTTCGTGGATATCATCGCCCACTACTACCCTGGGGTCAAAGTAACGCCAGTGTTTACTGAGTAGACCTGAGTAGACCTGAGTAGATCTTTACAGAACAAGGGTATAAACGCAACCTGTCGGGGGAAGAATGGGACCGAGGTGATACTCGTGTCCTTCAGGGTTCCCCCTTCAGTTAAGGACTGGTGGTCTGAGAATTGGCGCCGGCTGACCACGCTCGTCTCCTTGGTTGTTTTAATGGTCTCTCTGATAGCCTTTGAGCGCTACCAGGAATCCCTGGTTGAGATCCCGGCCGAGCGCCCGGCCGCTGAACCGACCAGGGCCGCTGAACCGACCAGGGCCCCCGAACCGGCTCAAACACCCGAGCTGCCAGAGAAGGCCGCCGCCCCCGCCCAAGTAATTCCCAGGCCCAAACCGCCTACGCCACAACCTGAGGCGGCACCGGTCATGGCCGAGGAGCCGGCCTGGGCCGGCCAAACGCTCCGGCTACCGCTGTCCGGACCGATCCAGCGTCAGTACGGCTGGGGCCGGTCGGTCACTCTTAAGGACTATCGCTTCCACAACGGGATTGACATCGAGGCGCCGGTCGGGACTGAGGTAGCTGCGGCCTTCAGTGGTCGCGTAGTATCCGCCGGGCAGACCGAAGATGGTTTGGCCGTACTGATCGACCACGGCGGTGGAAAGAAAACCTTCTATGCCAACCTTGGGGCCGTCGCCGTCCGTCCCGGGGAGAGAGTGGTCCAGGGGCAGGTAATTGGCCGGGTCGGAACCACCATGGATACGGAAGTAGGACAGCCACCCCACCTGCATTTCGAATTAATCGAAGGCGAGGAACGGGTCGACCCTGGCATCGCAGGATAATCTTGCATCGCCGGCTAACCTTGCTTCGTTTCGCCTTTCCCGCAGAGCCGCCAGGTTACTGAACCCGGCGGCTTACATTTTTGTCCCAAGGTCTCATATACATCTACTAACATTGGCAGCGAAAGGGGCGGGGCGGGTGAGGGACTACATCTGGAAAAGGGTCCTGGACGTCAGCAACCATATTTTCAGGACCAAGGACACCGTCCGAGACACCGCCAGAATCTTTGGAGTCTCCAAGAGCACCGTACATAAGGACGTCACCGAACGTCTCCCCCGGATCAATCCTGACCTGGCCAACCGGGTTAAAAAGGTGCTGGATCACAATAAGTCCGAGAGACATATCCGGGGCGGGGCAGCTACAAAACAGAAATATATGGAAAAATAAGGCTCCAGGGCATTAATGCGGGATTAATGCAGGAATTATGTGGCTTCTGGAGAAGCATATGGCGTGAATTTCAAATGGAGGTTCGCGCCATTGTTTTTTCCCAAAGATATCGGGATCGACCTGGGCACGGCTAACGTCCTGGTATATGTAAAGGGCAAAGGCATTGTCTTGGCCGAGCCTTCAGTGGTGGCCATGGATAAGGACAACAATCGGATCGTGGCCATCGGGGCTGAGGCCAAGCGGATGCTTGGAAGAACACCTGGTAATATCGTCGCTACCAGACCCCTTCGTGAGGGCGTTATCGCCGATTACGACGTCACCGAAGCGATGCTCAAGCACTTCATCTCCAAAGTCTGCGGGCGCAACCTTTTCTTTAAACCCCATATTATGGTCTGCATCCCGTCCGGAGTGACCACGGTTGAGAAGCGAGCTGTGCTCGAAGCGGCCATCCAGGCTGGAGCCAGGAGGGCTTCGCTGATCGAAGAGCCGCTGGCCGCCGCGCTGGGTGCCGGGCTGGACATCTGCCGGCCGAACGGGCATATGGTTGTCGATATCGGCGGCGGAACTACAGACGTGGCCGTCCTTTCGCTGGGCGGCATCGTACTTTCGGACTCGCTTCGGGTCGGCGGCGACAAGTTCGATGAGGCGATTGTTCGCTATGTAAAAAAGGAGTATAACCTCCTGATTGGGGAGCGGTCGGCCGAGGAGGTCAAGATCCGGAATGGTTCCGCTATGCTCCAGGGTCCCGGAGATCAGTCGGTTGAAGTCCGCGGCCGCGACCTAATGACTGGGCTCCCAAAAAACTTAGACATCACAGCCCGAGAACTTCAGGAAGCCCTGGCTGAACCGGTGTCTTTGGTGATCAACACCATCAAGACGGTTCTCGAACGGACCCCGCCTGAGCTGGCCGCCGACATCGTCCATCATGGGCTGGTCATGACCGGGGGCGGTTCAATGCTGAGCGGGCTGGATGCCCTGATCTCGAAGGAAACGGGTATCCCGGCCAGGCTGGCCGACGACCCACTTTCGTGCGTGGCCCTCGGCACGGGAAGGGCGCTGGAAACTTACGAGGCCCTCCAGGATCATCTGGTTGTCCTGCGCAAGGTAATGTAGCCAAAAATCTGGTCCCGGGGCTAAATTTCAGCCTTTGGGGCCACGATTATTTTAAGGGAGGTGAGAGGGTGATCAGAGGCCTATATACTTCGGCCACCGGAATGCTGGGGGACTCGATCCGGGTCGATGTTATCTCAAACAACCTGGGAAACGCTCATACGATCGGGTATAAACGCGACCAGGTTGTCTACGCCCCCTTCCGGGACCATCTGATCCAGCGACTCAATGACGGTTCCCAGACCACCGGCCCGGGCGCATCGATCGGCATCTTGGGCACCGGATCTTACGTAGACCGGATCGCCAGCCGGCATACCCAGGGCAACCTGACCGCCAGCGGCAATAATCGCGACGCCTCGATCGAGGGTCAGGGGTTCTTCGTAGTCAACACGCCGGCCGGACCTCGTTACACCCGAACGCTTTCGCTGAGGGGGACCGACTTCCGCACCACTAACGGTCACCAGCCGGCCTTTACCGGGGCGACCCCCAACCCGGCGGCCACTGAGGATTACGTGATAGACAGCCGCGGGCGGATCATGCTTAACAACCAGGAGATCGGCCAACTGCGGGTGGTCCGGTTCGCTGACCCTTCCTGGCTTGAGAAACAGGGCGAATCGCTCTGGCAAGAGACCGGGGCCTCCGGTGCCCCGCAGGACGCTGCCGGCGTTCTGATAAGACCGGGCTACCTCGAGGCATCTAACGTTCAGGTTGTCCTCGAGATGGCTGAGCTGGTCAACGTCATGAGGGCCTATGAGGCCAACCAGAAAGCCGTCCAGGCCCAGGACTCGACCCTGGATAGGCTGATCAACGACGCCGGGCGGGTGATGTAAGCCCACTGGCTCACAGTTAATTGAGGCCGGACCGCTTCGGCGGGGGCCTCCGGCGGCTGAACGATGGAAGCCGCTATTGACCGGTCGCGGACGACCGCGCAAAAAGGGAGGTCAATTTTTTATGATCAGATCGCTTTGGTCGGCTGCCTCGGGCATGCTGGCCCAGCAGCTTAACGTCGACACTATCTCCAACAACCTGGCCAACGTCAATACCGCTGGGTTCAAAAAGAGCCGGGTCGAATTCCAGGAACTTTTCTACGAGACGATCCGGGCGGCCGGCTCGACCAACCAGGTGGGGACCAGGGCCCCAACCGGCATTCAGGTCGGCCACGGTGTGCGCCCGGTGGCCACCCAGCGTCTGTTCTCCCCGGGCAACCTCCAGAAGACCGAGACCCCGCTCGATCTGGCCGTCCAGGGCGAGGGGTTTTTCATGATTCAAACCGGGACAGGCAAGACCGGCTACACCCGCGACGGTGCCTTCCGGCTTGACAACGCGGGCAAGCTGGTCAACTCCCAGGGCTACCCGGTCTTGACCTCGGCTGGCGGGCAGATCACAATTGGCAGCAACGCGACCGAGATCATGGTTGGGACCGACGGCACCATTTCGATCGTCGCCAGCGGCTCGTCCGCCCCCACTAATGCCGGCCAGATCGGACTGGCCAAGTTCCCCAACCCGGCCGGCCTGAACGCCTTGGGCGGCAATGTCTTTGAGGAGTCTAACTCATCGGGTGCCGTTTTGAAGGGCAACCCCGGCGCCACCGGCTTCGGCGGCCTCGTTCAGGGGTTCCTTGAAATGTCGAATGTCACGGTCGTTGAGGAAATGGTCAATTTGATCATGGCTCAGCGG
>JBGFRN010000171.1:0-6899 GCA_041695105.1 Bacillota bacterium
CCGACCCCCGAGACCGATCCGATTGGCGATGAAGTTCGGGGTATCCTTGGCCAGAACGACCCCCTTGCCCAGGACACGCTCTCCGAAGTGGCAGAAAAACTGCAGGATCTCCGGATCGGTCTCGGGGGTCGGGATCACCTCAAGCAGCTTCATGTAGCGCGGGGGATTGAAGAAGTGAGTCCCCAGGAAGGAGCGGCGGAACTCCTGAGATCTCCCGGCGGCCACCGCGGCCACCGGGATGCCGGAGGTGTTGGTGCTGACGATCGTCCCGGGCTTCCAGTTGGCCTCGACTTTTGCCCACAGATCTTGCTTGACGGCCAGATCCTCGACCACGGCCTCGACTACCCAGTCGGCCCCGGCCACCGTCGCGAGATGATCCTCAAAGTTTCCCGGGGTGATTAGACCCAGTGCGTCCTGGGTGTAGACCGGGGAGGGCTTGGCCTCTTTGAGCTTTTTCAGGGCGGTTTGGGCCAGCAGGCTCCGGTCAGCGGTCGGGTCTTTCGGGACGACATCCAGCAGGTGGCTGGGTATCCCAACATTGGCCAGGTGGGCGGCGATCTGAGACCCCATCAGACCGGCGCCAAGAACTACTGCACGGCGGATCTTGCGCATGTTCCCCTCCTTATGAATTCGGCTGGCTGATATCAGGCCGGTAATCTGGCCGCACGGCGGAACCCTCGCGGGCAATGCCGCTCAGGAACATCCGGCAGACCGGTTCGGCCAGCCCCACCAGGTCGTACTTGAATCCCGACAGGACCCAGGCGGTGACCGTCTGGTCCATGGTTCCGAAAATCAGGTTGCGAATCACCCTTCGATCCAGGTCTGGCCTGAAGGCCCCGGCCTCCTGCCCGCCGGCGACCACCCGGTCGATGACGTCAAAATATAGGCGCAGCACCTCACTGATCCGTTGGCGAACCTCCTCTTCGGGCTGGCGCAGCTCAATCTGCGTCACAACCGCCAGATCCCGGTCCGCAGCCAGCACGGCGAAGTGGTGCTCGATCAGGCAGGCTAGGCGTCCATCGGCCGGGTTGACCCTCTCAAGTTTATTTTCCAGGGTCCGGATTAGGCCTCCCATCCTCTCGTGGAAAAGGGAAACCAGCAGGTCCTGCTTGTTCTCGAAGTAGTTGTAGACCGTTCCCCCAGCCACTCCGGCCGCCTCCGCCACCTTATGGACCTGGGCCCGGTGGTATCCGTGTTCGGCGAAGACCTTCACGGCCGCGTCGATGATGGCCTGATGCTTCTCGGCTGCGTGCCTGCCCAATTTGCCTGACCTCCGTCCAGCGGGCTGCCTGATACCCTCGGCTTCAACAGAAATTATCAGTTAATATGAATGACGTGTCATTCACCACTGATTACAAAAATTCCTGCCGGTGTGCAGGAAGTTGGGGAAACTTTTTTGTATCGGTGGAGTATGAACCATCAAACCTGACCCGGAGGGGACGATGTCCTCATGACCCATTCCGACGACATCCATGATATCCCCGAAGCGGTCAGCCACGTTTGCGACCGCCTGCGCTCGGCCGGCCACCGCGCCCTGGTCGTGGGCGGTTCGGTGCGCGACCGCCTGATGGGCCGCCGGCCCAATGACTGGGACGTCGCCACCGGTGCCCGGCCCGAAGAGGTCATGGCCCTGTTTGAACGCGCCGTCCCGACCGGAATCAAGTACGGGACGGTGACCGTGCTGGCCGGAATCCCGGTTGAGGTCACCACCTTCCGTCGTGACGGGGATTACCTTGACGGCCGGCGTCCCGAAAACGTCGAGTACTCGAACTCGATCGAAGAAGACCTGGCCCGGCGCGACTTCACCGCCAACGCCCTGGCCTGGGACCCCGAAGCGGGACGGCTGATTGATCCGTTTGGTGGGGAGGCCGATATCCGGGCCGGGATCGTCCGGGCGGTCGGCCGGGCCCAAGAGCGCTTTCGTGAGGACGCCCTGCGGATGCTAAGGGCGGCCCGCTTCGCCGCCGAGCTGGATTTCACCGTTGAAAGCCAGACCTTGGCGGCCATGAGCCAAAACGCCGGGCTGATCCGAAAGGTGGCCCCCGAGCGAATCAGGGAAGAACTGAACCGCCTGCTGGTGGCCCCTGGCGTGCGGCGTGGGCTTGAAAGTCTGGCCGCGACCGGGCTGCTCTCACAGATCATTCCCGAGGTCGTTGGGGCTTTTGATATTTGCGCCGCCACCCCGCCCGAACTGCCGGTAAGGCTGGCCGGGCTGCTGATGCCGGTGGGTGGGACGGCCCCGGAGAACGCGGCAAACGGGGCAGGGCAGGTTCTCGAACGCCTGAAGTACGACCGAAAGACTACACGAACCGTTCTTACGCTGGTACGGGAAGGCGAATGGGAAGCCCCCGACCAGAAAGAGGTGCGCCGTCTGATCGCCCGGGTCGGGCGGGAGATGGTCCCGTCCCTGGCCGGCCTGCGCCAGGCGCGCAACCAGGTCTCCGGAAAACCGGATCACGATGTTGAAGCCTTGCTCCTCGGCCTGAGGGACTCGTCCAACCAGGCCCTGACCGAGACAGAATTAGTCATCGACGGCCAAGACCTGCTTGATCAGGGCATCCCGCCCGGGCCCAGGGTTGGCCGGATTCTCAAGGCCCTCCTCGAGGCTGTCTTGGATGACCCGGCCCTTAACACCCGCGACCGTTTGCTCGAACTGGCCAAAAGAATAGAAACCAATTGACGTTAAAGACCTGACAAATTATTCTAAGGTTGAATATGTCGGATACTGTTGAAGGAGATGGAATAATGTCGATCAACTGTTGGGATTATAAAAAGTGCGGGCGGGAGCCCGGCGGCGCTAAGGTGGCCGAGTTGGGGGTTTGCCCGGCGGCGGTTGACCAGACCACTGATGGTCTGAACGGAGGAAAAAACGGCGGCCGCATCTGCTGGGCGGTAACCGGCACCTTCTGCGACGGTAAAGTTCAGGGTGCCTTCGCCGAAAAGGAGATCACCTGTCTGAACTGTGAGTTCTTCAAGGTCGTTAAGGACGAGGAAGGCGTCGGGCGGTTCAAGATGATGAAACCCGGACAAGTTCTCAAGAGGAACGCCTGAGCTCCGGCCGCTTTTCTATCTCCCCGGCCGCTTCCCGTTTCCCCGGGCCTTTCAGTGGCCTCCCAGGTAGGCCTCAACGACCGCCTCGTCGTGCAGGAGTTCCTCGGCCGGGCCGGTCCGGACCACCTGGCCGGTTTCGAGCACGTAGCCGCGATTGGCCACCGTCAGGGCCATTGAGGCGTTCTGCTCGACCAACAGAATGGTTGTCCCGAGCTTCGAGATTTCAGCTATAATCCGGAAGACCTCCTCAACCAGCCTGGGAGCCAACCCAAGTGAGGGTTCATCAAGCATCAGCATCTTGGGGCGGGCCATCAGACCGCGGCCAAGTGACAGCATCTGCTGCTCCCCGCCCGAGAGCGACCAACCGTAGCTTTTGGCCCGGCTCCTCAAGTTGGGAAAGATCCCGAGTACCATTTCGATGTCATCCTTGATCTGACGGTCGGGATAGCCCAAGGAGTACCCGGCTACCTCCAAGTTCTCAACTACCGTCAGTCCGGGAAAAATCCGGCGGCCTTCGGGAACGTGGGCCAGCCCGGCCTGAACGACTGATTCCGGGGACCACCCCAGGATCGATTTGCCCTCGAGCTCGATAGTTCCCTTGGCTGGTACCAGGCCGGAAATCGCCCTGAGCAGGGTCGACTTGCCGGCACCGTTGGCCCCAACCAGGGTGACGACTTCACCTCGACCGACCTGGAGGTCGACGCCCCTCAGGGCCTGAACCGGACCATAGAATACGTCCAGGTGGCTAACCCTCAGCACCGGCGGCCCTCCCCCTCTTTCCTAGATAAGCTTCGATGACCGCCGGATCACGCCGCACCTCAGCGGCCGTGCCTCCGGCGATTCGCTGGCCGAAGTTCAAGACCGTGATCCGATGGCAGGCATTCATGACTACATTCATGTCGTGCTCAATTAGGACGATAGTCAGTTTCTTCTCCTGGTTGAGACGCTGGATCAGCCCGAGCAAGCTCTGCTTTTCGGTCGGGTTCATCCCGGCGGCCGGTTCGTCGAGCAGCAGGAGCTTGGGCCCGGTGGCCAGGGCGCGGGCGATCTCAAGCAGGCGTTGTTGCCCGTAAGGAAGGTCGTTGGGGCGGTCGGCCGCCCGGTGGGCCAGGCCCACTATTTCCAGCGCCTCCAGGGCACTCTGGCGGGTTTCCTCTTCATCGGAGCGTTGGCGGGGCAGCCGCAGCAAGACGTCGATCAGGTTGGTCGCGGTCCGGCAGTAGCGCCCGACCGCGACATTATCCAATACCGGCAGTCTTTTGAAGAGGCGGATATTTTGGAAGGTCCGGGCCATTCCCTGAAAGACCCTCAGGTTGGCGGTCACCCGGGAAATATCCCTCCCGCCCAAGAACACCTGACCGGCGGTCGGCTTGTAGAGCCCGCTGATCAGGTTGAGCGTGGTCGACTTGCCCGACCCATTCGGCCCGATCAGGCCGTGAATTTCACACGGGGTGACTTCCATGTCCAGGTTGCTGACGGCCACCAGGCCCCCAAAAGCCTTGGTCAGCCCGCGCAATTCCAGTATGTTCATGCCGGGTTCACCCCCTTATCGCCTTGGGATCCCCCGGGGGCGCAGGCTTTCTCCAGGCGCTGGCGTACCAGCCCGGCTACGCCCTGGGGCATGAATACCAGAATCACCAGCAGCAAAACGCCGTAAATCGTCAGGTACCAGTCCTTAAAGCCCCGGAGCGCCTCGGGAAGATAGGTTACCAGAACCGCACCCACCAGAGCTCCCGTTACCGAATCACGACCGCCGATCATCAGCATAGCTAGGATGATTATGTCGAATTCAAGGTGAAAGACCTCGGGGCTAATATAGCGCACCTGGTGAGCGTACAGCGCCCCGGCTACCCCGGCAATGGCGGCCGAGAAGGCAAAGGCCATGATTTTAAGCCCGGTGACGTTGACGCCACTGGCCTCGGCGGCCAGCTCGTCGTCGCGGATTGCCTCCAGCCCTCGACCCAGACGGCTCCGGCGCAGCCAGGCAACCATAGTTACCACCAACACTAGCACCCCGAGGGCCAAATAATAATACTTAAATGGGGTGTCGAGCTTAATAAACCCCAGGTCGGGGGCCGGGATGGCCCGAATGCCAGACGGCCCATGGGTAACCTGCTCCCAGTTAATCAACACCTGCCTGACCACCTGGGCGAAGCCAATAGTGGCCATGGTCAGGTAGTGGGTCTTCAATGTCAGCGTCGGAGCCCCGAGCAGTACACCGAAGAGCCCGGCCGCCACGGGTGCCGCCAGGAATCCGGCCCAGATAGGCCAGCCGTGATCGACCGTGAGGATGGCGGAGGCGTAAGCACCGATTCCCCAGAAGGCGGCATGAGCGATTGACAGGATCCCGGTAAGTCCGAAAATTACGTAATAGCCGACCGCCAGTACGGCGTGAATCGCGATCAAATTCAGAACCTGCGGCCCGTAGTCGGTTCTGGATAGGAATGGAGCACCGGCCGCCGCCACCAGGGCGAGGGCCGGAAACCAGCGGATCAAGCCAGTGGCCGTCATGCCTTATCCGCCACCTTTTCACCGAAGATGCCCTGGGGCATGACGATTAGAAAGATGATCAGTACCAGGAAGGCGAAGGCGTCCTTGTAAACTGAAGAGATATAGGCCGTCCCTAGCACCTCGATCAGACCGACCAGCAACCCGCCAGCGATCGCCCCGGGAATCGAACCCCAGCCACCGATAATAGTTGCGACAAAAGCTTTGAGCCCCATCAAAAAGCCCATATCCAGATTGACGAAGAAAACCGGGGCGACCAGCACTCCGGCCAGACAGCCAAGGGCGGTTGACATGGCGAAGGTGATGGTGCCGATCCGGGCGACACGAATACCGATTAACCGCGCCGAGACCCGGTCCTGGGCCGTGGCCCGCATCATTTTCCCGGTGCGGGTATAGAAAAAAAAGAAATATAGAGCCACCATTAGTACGGCGGTAAAGGCCAGGATCAAGAGGTGCTGCGGCAGAACCGCCACCTCGCCGAAGCGGATGACCTGGCGGCCAAACGGCTCGGAGTAGGAAAATGGTATAGGGCCCCAGATCTGCTGGGACAGGTTTTTGATAATTACGGCGGCGGCCAGGGTGGCCACCAGGTAGGTAGCGAAATCGCCCCCGCGAAGCGGGCGGACTGTGGTGCGCTCGAAGGCCACTCCGATGACGCCGGCTGCCGCGACTACCAGAACAAAGGCAAGCGGGAATGGGAGATTAAGCATCTCGGGACTTCCGGCCGTGTAGACCAGGAAAGCCCCGAGCATGACGAACTCGCCCTGGGCGAAATTGATGATGTTTACCGCGTTAATCAGCAGGACGAACCCCAGGGCCACCAGACCGTAAATAGCGCCCATAGCCAGCCCGCTGAGAAGTAGTTGAACCAATATCCCGCTCATAACTTCCCCCCGCATTCGGATGAGAAAAAGGCGGGGCGGAAAGATTTCCACCCCAGCCTCTATGACCCTAGTGATAAATCATTGTTGGTTATTTCGTGATTTTCTTCAATTGGATGAGCTTGCCCTTTTCCCATTTGGCGATGATGCCCTGGTGCAGCCCGTTGCCCTCGGCGTCAAAGGTGTACTTGCCACTGACGCCGTTGTAGTCCTTGACCTTGAGCAGGGCGTCGCGCAGGGCGGTGCCGTCTTTAATATCCTGCTTGCTTAGAATGTCAAAGACAATCATGGCCCCGTCGTAGTTGGTGCTGACCACGAAAGCTACCGGGGTGCCCGGGGCGACCGCCTTGACCTTTTCGGTCCAGGCCTTGCTGGCTTCATCCATCCCGGCCATCGAGTCGATCAGAACGATACTGCCCTCGGCGGTTTCCTTGGCCAACTGCAGGTACTCAGGGGTGG
>JBGFRN010000174.1:0-6842 GCA_041695105.1 Bacillota bacterium
ATCAGCTCGTCCACAAACGGGGTGCGGGCCAAAGCAATAGCGTTGGCCTTCTTCCGGTAGGACAGGCCGAAGCCGTCCAGGATGCACAGCACGGTCGGGCGGGCCGGGGCGGGGCGAGAATAATCGGGTGCCGGGTGCTCCATAAAGTTATGACCTCGCTGCCTTGATGATCCCGGCGAAGGAGGCCGCTTCGAGGCTGGCGCCTCCGACCAGGGCCCCGTCAATGTCGGGCTGGCTCATAAATTCCTTGGTGTTTTGAGGCTTGACGCTGCCGCCGTACTGGATCCGGACCGATTCCGAGCCCTCCTTGCCAAACAGCCCGGACAAAACTGCCCGGATGTATCCAGCCACCGCCTGGGCGTCTCCGGCCGTGGCGGCGATACCGGTCCCGATGGCCCAAACCGGTTCGTAAGCAATCACCAGCGAGGCCACCTCAGCTGCTCCCAGGCCGGCCAGGGCGGCCGTGACCTGGCGCGAGACCACCTCGTTGGTCCGACCGGCCTCGCGCTCCTCGCGGGTCTCGCCGGCACAAAGGATCGGGGTCAAACCGGCGGCGTAGACGGCCCTGAGCTTCTGGTTGACCGCCTGGTCGGTCTCGGCGAAGTACTGGCGGCGCTCGGAGTGACCAACGATGCAGTAGTGGCACCCGATGTCCTTAAGCTGGATCGGGGAAACCTCGCCGGTGAAGGCGCCGGATTTCTCCCAATGAACATTTTGGGCCGAAAGTTTGAACTGGGTTCCCTGGATCGCTCGCGCCACGGTCGACAGAGCGGTCGAGGAGGGGCAAATCACGACCTCAATCCCCCTGGCCCCGGCCAGAAGGCCCTTGAGTTCGTCGACAAAGGACTCGGCCTCGACCAGGGTCTTGTGCATCTTCCAGTTGGCCGCGATGATCGTTGTTCTTCCGGGCATTTCCCCGCCTCCATTTTATCCTCGCTGGTGCACGGGCGCCAGGCCGCTTATTTATCCTGCAGGCTGGCGATACCGGGTAGCTCCTTGCCCTCGAGGAATTCGAGGGAGGCGCCGCCGCCGGTCGAGATATGAGTCATGCTGGCGGCCAGGCCCGAGGCCTCAAGCGCAGCCACCGAATCGCCGCCGCCGACCACGGTCGTACCCTTGACCCCGGCCATCGCCCGGGCGACTCCCATGGTCCCCTCAGCGAAAGCGGGCATTTCAAAGACTCCCATCGGCCCGTTCCAGACGACGGTCTTGGCGGCAGCCAGAGCCCGGGAGAACTCCCCGACCGACTTCGGCCCGATGTCCAGGGCCATCCACCCCTCAGGGATGGCGCCGGCCCCGACCACCTTTTTGTTGGCGTCAGCCTTGAACTCGTCGGCCACGATCAAGTCGGCCGGTAGGATCAGCTTGACCCCGCGGGCGGCCGCCTTTTGCAGCAGCTCGCCGGCCAGGCCGACCTTGTCTTCTTCGACCAGCGACTGGCCGGTCTGGTAACCCCAGGCCCGGAGGAAGGTGTTGGCCATCCCCCCGCCAATAATTAAAAAATCGACTTTTTCGATTAAGTTTTCAATGACGCCGATCTTATCCGAGACCTTAGCCCCCCCGATGACGGCGGCGAAGGGGCGATCCGGGTTCTGAACCACCTGGCCCAGGAACCGGATCTCTTTCTCAAGCAAAAACCCGGCCACGGCCGGCAGGAAATGGGCCACGCCCTCGGTCGAGGCGTGGGCCCGGTGGGCCGCCCCAAAGGCGTCGTTGACGAAGATGTCGGCCAGAGAGGCCAATTCTTTGGCCATCTCGGGGTCGTTCTTCTCCTCGCCAGGGTAAAACCGGACATTTTCTAACAAGACCACGTCGCCGTCACCAATCTCGGCAATGGCGGAGCGGACTCCCTCGCCCAGGCAGTCATCGAGCTTGGTCACCGGCTGGCCGAGCAGCTCGGCCAGGTGACGCCCGACGGCGTCGAGGCGGTACTTATCCTCAGGCTTGCCCTTCGGACGGCCCAAATGAGAGGCCAGGATCACCCTGGCCCCTTGGTCGGTCAAGTATTGGATGGTAGGCAGGGCCGCCCGGATCCGGGTATCGTCGGTGATGGCGCCGTGCTCCATCGGGACGTTGAAATCGACGCGGCAGAGGACGCGCTTGCCCCTGACGTCGATGTCTCTCAGGCCTTTCTTGTTCAGGTTCAATCCGCAACCTCCGATCAGAGCCCCTTGGAGCCGAGGTAGGCGACCAGATCGGCCAGGCGGTTAGAGTAGCCCCATTCGTTATCGTACCAGGAGATGACCTTGGCCAGGTTGCCCTCGATGACCATCGTCGACTTGGCGTCGACGATCGAGGAGTTGGGGTTGCCCTTGTAGTCAATGGAAACCAGCTCTTCCTCGGAATAGCCCAGGATTCCCCTGAGCTCACCCTCGGCGGCCGCCTTCAGGGCGGCGTTGATCTCGTCCGCGGTCGCCTGACGCTCCAGTTCCACCGTCAGGTCGACGACTGAAACCACCGGGGTCGGAACACGCAGGGCAAAGCCGTTGAGCTTGCCCTTGAGCTCGGGCAGGACCAGCGACACCGCTTTGGCGGCCCCGGTGGTGGTTGGGATGATCGAAAGGGCTCCGGCTCGGGCCCGGCGGAGATCCTTATGGGGGAAATCGAGGATGACCTGGTCGTTGGTGTAGGCATGGATGGTGTTCATCAGGCCCTTACGGATGCCGAACCGCTGGTTGAGCACCTTGGCCACCGGGGCCAGGCAGTTGGTGGTGCAGGAGGCGTTGGAAATGACATTATGTACAGCCGGATCGTATTTGTCGTGGTTGACCCCCATAACGACCGTCAGATCCTCGCCCTTGGCCGGTGCCGAGATGAGAACTTTTTTTGCCCCTCCGCCGGTGATATGGGCCTCAGCCTTGTCCTTATCGGTAAAGCGGCCGGTGGACTCGATGACCACCTGGACGCCGAGATCTTTCCACGGAAGCTTGGCGGGATCTTTCTCGCCAAGGACCTTGATTTTCTTCCCGTTGCAGGTGAAACCGTCTTCAGCCGGGAGAATGCCGGCCTCAAAGGTGCCGTAGTTCGAGTCGTACTTGAGCAAGTGGGCCAGAGTCGAGGGACTGGTCAGGTCGTTGACCGCCACGATCTCGATGTCTGGGCGGTTCTGGACGATGCGGGAAAACCTTCTACCGATGGAGCCAAAACCGTTGATGCCAACCTTGATCGACAAGAGCTTTCCCCCTCAAGCTGTTATTTGCCGCAGATTATTATACCCCAGCGGAAAGTGGGGGGCAATTAAAGATATTTTCGTTGGTCAATTGCCTTTTCACAACCAGCCACTTCCTCCCTTAGGCGGTCGTTCGACCAACCCAGAGCGCTCCCCATCTCCCTGGCCAGGGCCTGCAGGTAGTGTCGACCGTTATCATCAGTAAACAACAGCAAATCGGTGCGCCGGCTAAGAACATCCTCAAGGCGCTGGGCCATCTCGTGCTGGACAGCGTGGAGAGTCATGGCTCGATGCCATGTCAGAGCCGGGTCGGGGTCGGGTTTGGCTGGTAGGTACTGAACTACTTGTTTCAGGGCGCTGCCGTAGCGGGCGCACCATTTTTCGACCTGTTGTGTGGTTGCTCCGGTTTGTGCCGCCAGGCGCTGCCACTCCGCTTGGCCGGGCAAGGGGCCGTCCGCACCGGGCAGGGGCGAGGCGCTGGCAGTCAGGTTCGCTGCGCTTCGGGTATTGGGGAACAGGACATCCACAATATGGCTGGCCATAGCTCGGAAAGCGGACAGCTTGCCTCCCCCCACGTTCACTAGTCCGGATTGGCTCTGAAACAGGGCGTAGTCCCTGGTAGTGGCCGAAGGACTAGCGTCGCCCACCGGCCTGAGCAGGGGACGCAGGCCCACCCAGAGGCTGGTGACGTCGGCGAGGGTCAGCCGAGATTCGGGAAAGGCATGGTTGGTAGCGTCGAGAATGTAGTCGACATCGTCCCTTTCTCCTCGCACCTGGCTGGGGCGTCCGGAAAAATCGGTGTCAGTAGTCCCTATATAACTGTATTCTACTAAAGGGACGGCGAACATGATCCTCTGATCTCGCCCGCGTATGACCACAGCGTTGCCTAACGGTAACCTCTCGCGGGGCACCGCCAGGTGAACCCCCTTGGTCAGGCGCAGCACCGGCGAGGCCTCGGGATCATCAAGCCGCCGGATCTCGTCAGCCCATGGTCCAGCCGCAGCCAAAATCCGGGCGGCCCGAACCTCCAAAAGGTCGCCCGTCAGCGTATCGCGCACCACGGCTCCCTCAAGCCTACCGCCGGCGCCGCGAAAAAACGACTGGACCCCGGCATAGTTGGCCACGACAGCGCCGTGGCCCGCCGCTGACTGTAAAACAACCAAGCTGAGCCGGCCATCGTCGGTACGGCAGTCTGTGTACACGGCCCCGCCCAGCAAACCATCATCACGCAGTCCTGGTTCCAGTTCCAGCAGGGCGCCAGGCGATAGCATTTTGTGTGGCACGGCTGCCCTCATGCGGGCGAACCAGTCATAGATGAACAGGCCCACCCGTAACTTTAGCAGGCTGTCAGAGTCGCCGCGGTAGACCGGGAATACAAAGGGGGTGACCTTAACCAGGTGGGGCGCCATCTGGATCAGCCGCTGCCGTTCTTCCACCGCTTCCCGCACCAGCTTGAAATCAAACTGCTTTAGGTAACGCAGGCCACCGTGGATTAGTTTTGTGGAGCGGCTGCTGGTGCCATAAGCGAAATCGAACTGCTCCACCAGGGCGACCTGCAGGCCGCGCAGGCTGGCCTCCCTGGCCACCCCGGCACCGGTGATCCCGCCGCCGACAACCAGCAGGTCAAAACGGCGTGCGGCCAGGTCGTTGAGCATGCTCTTCCGATTCAAGTTCAACACTTAAGCCTCCCTTCGAAAATAAAATCAGCCCCTACCGGGGCGGGCATCAACCCACCCCGGTACGGGACTGCTCCTAATGTCCCCAATATTTTGCTATTACAGCACCTTACTCTTGTTCCCAGGCCCTGGCCCGATCGACGGCCCGGCACCAACCGGCATATAATCTGCCGGCCTGATCCGTGGGCATTGTGTTCTCGAACCTCCGGTCGGCCTGCCACTTCCGGGCCAGCTCCTCCTGGTTTTCCCAGAAGCCGACTGCCAACCCCGCTAGGTAAGCGGCACCGAGAGCGGTAGTCTCGGACACTACCGGCCGCACCACCGGAACCCCGAGGACGTCAGCCTGGAATTGCATCAAGAAATTATTCCCCACAGCCCCGCCGTCAACTTTGAGCGACTTGAGGTTAATGCCGGAGTCGGCCTGCATGGCACCCAAAACATCGCGAGTCTGGTAGGCAATCGACTCCAGGGCGGCCCGCACGATATGGGCTCGGCCGGAGCCGCGGGTCAGGCCGACGATGGTGCCCCGGGCGAACTGGTCCCAATAAGGGGCGCCGAGCCCGACGAAGGCGGGAACCAGGTAAACCCCGCCCGTATCCGGCACACTCAGGGCAATATCCCCGGTGTCAGCCGCCTTCTCAATGATCTTGAGTTCATCCCGCAGCCACTGAACCGCGGCCCCGGTGACAAAGATGCTGCCCTCCAGAGCATATTCCACCTTGCCGTTCAGGCCCCAAGCGACCGTGGTCAGCAGGCCGTTCTCGGAGGGCACCGCTCGATCGCCGGTGTTCATCAGCATGAAGCAGCCGGTTCCGTAGGTGTTTTTGGCGTCGCCCGGGTTGAAGCAGGCCTGGCCGAATAGCGCGGCCTGTTGGTCGCCGGCGTCGCCGGAGATGGGGATCTCGTCGCCGATGATGGCGGCGTCAGTGTGCCCATAGACATGACTGGAGGGCAGGGCCTTGGGCAGGACGGAGCGTGGTATGTTCAGCTCGGCCAGGATCTCTTCATCCCAGTCAAGGGTGTGGATATTGAAGAGCATCGTGCGGGAGGCATTGGAGTAATCGGTGGCGTGGATCTTTCCGCCCGAAAGCTTCCACATCAGCCAGGTATCGACGTTGCCAAACAGGACCTGTCCCTTTTCAGCCTTTTCCCGCACCCCAGGTACGTTGTCCAGGATCCACTTAACCTTAGTGCCGGAGAAGTAGGCGTCAACAACGAGGCCCGTCTTGGCCCGGACCTTGTCGCTCCAGCCGCGCCGCTTCAGGTCCTCGCAGACTGAGGCCGTGCGGCGGCACTGCCAGACAATGGCGTTAGATACCGGCTCACCGGTTACGGCGTCCCACATAACAGTGGTCTCGCGCTGGTTGGTGATACCGATGGCGGCGATCTCCGAGGCCTCAATGCCCGTCTGGTGCAGCAGCCGGCGAGCCACGGCGATTTGGCTGTTCCAGATGTCCAGCGGGCGGTGCTCAACCCAGCCTGGTTGGGGGTAAATCTGGTCGAATTCCTGGTTGAGCTGGCCAACCGACTGCCCGTCGTGGTTAAAGAGGATCGCCCGGGAAGAGGTCGTGCCCTGATCCAGGGCCAGGACGTACTTCTTGATCACGCGTCATACCCTCCTTTGTTATGGCTCAGGCCGCTTCACTTTTATTCTGGGCCGCTGGGACCACGGGCAGATGCTGGCGAATCAGTCCATCGTAAACCAGCCCGGCGACAATGCCACCGACCAACGGGCCGGCGATGGGCACCCAAAAGTAGGAGTTGGGGCCGGGGATGGCGATCTGGCCCCAGCCGCCGACCATCATCCACAGCCTTGGGCCCAAGTCACGGGCTGGATTGAGCGCCGCCATCGTCCAAGGACCACCAATACCAACCAACAGCGCCACCAGCAGGCCGACGCCGAGGGCCGCCAGACCGTATTTGGCCGCGTTGCCGGCTTGCCGGTCATCAGTCATGGCCAGGATAAACAGCAGCAGGCACATGGTACGGAATACTTC
>JBGFRN010000299.1:0-6741 GCA_041695105.1 Bacillota bacterium
GTGGCGCCGGCATGCTTCACCACGTTCTGGATCATCTCCCGGGCCGCCCGGAGCAAGCTCAACTCGGCCCAGGCAGTTAGGCTTCCTCCGGCTCCGGGGGTAACCGGGAAGAAACATATGGAAACCCCGCACTGGTCCTGAGTTATTTCGGCCAAGACCGCCAACCCGGCTTCGAGGCCCTGTCCCTCAAGTCCCACCGGCTCCAGTCCGGTGCATACGGCCCGGACCTCATCAATTGCTCCCTGGATAGCATCTAATACTTCAGAGGCTGACGACGGCTCAACCACGCCCGCCATCTCACGATCGGCCAAGCGGCGCAAGTAAAACAACCGTTGCAGCAGGCTGTCGTGCAGATCCCGGGCCAGGGCCTGTTGTTCCCGGTCGTGGGCTTTGGCCAGTTCCCCCTGAAGCAGCTCCAACTGTCCGAGCAGATTATGTAACTTTTCCATGTGTAGAGCGTTATCGAGGGCGATCGCCATTTGCGGAGTCAGGGCAGCCAGAAGCGAAAGGTCCCGGGGAGAAAAATTGCATCGTATAGCCTTATTTCCCACGCACAAAAACCCGAGTCTGCGTCCTTCCGAGACCAGCCTGATTTTCATGCCCGCAACTATTCTTGCCGGCGCTAAGTTGCGCAGGTCAACCGGTTCAAGTTCGGGGCCGGGCCACCCCCCATCTGGGAGTTTTCCCCAGACGCCACGGTCCGAACCCAAAGACGAATCTCGTGATTCCAATATTACTTGTACCCCTGAAAGATTCAGGAGAGAGCCAAGGCGTACGACAATTCGTTGAGTCAGAGAATCCACCGATTGGATGCTGGTTAGCTCTTGACTAAACCGAGCCATGGCTTCGTCACGATCATAATCGTCCCCATACAGGAAATGATCGACCATCCGCTCCAGACGCCTCTTGGCCGGGCTATACAATGCCGCAGCGACGGTGCTGAGCCCCAGCGTAAGTAAGATATGCTCTTCCCTCCCCAGCATGGCCGGGATTGTTAACCGGATGATGGCCAGCAGGCCGAAATATGCAGTTACAAGAACGGCGGTCATTAGGCCGTAGACCAAACCCCGGCTAATCACGAGGTCGATGTTCAGCAAACCCCGCCGGAGCACAATGTAGCCAAGGCTGATGGGAAGAAGCACCGTCCCAATAACGGTCAGTTCAGGCGGCAAGAGTGGGCGGTTGATCAAGGCCTGGGGAAACACGCTGAGTAGGGTAAAAGGCAAGACGCCAACTACAGTTCCTGTTGCGATGACCTTAAGCTGGTCACGGTGGTGAGGAACCCCGGTACTACGATACGTGTTCCAGGCCAGCCAAATCCCGGCGGTGAGGCCCAGACCTAGGTTGGCGAACAACGGGCGTCGTACCAGTCCATCGTCGAGGCCGGCAGCAATGATTCCATAGCGCGCCGCGACCAGGGTTAAGCCGGATACCAACAGTGTTGGAGCGATCCAAGTCCTTAGAGACTGGCTTTTGTCCGGGCCAAAATCCCCTGCGGGGAAAACACTAAAGAAATATACGAACGGAACCGGCAGTAAGGCTAACCATAAAAACTCAAGGTTCCGGGCCAAAGGAACTTGAAGATCGGAGGCCGGGGCAAAGACCACTGCTAGGCCGGCCAATGTGTTCAAACTGGCCAGGCTAACCGCAATTCCCCACGGGCTCGCGCCAACCAAGACAACCAGGGCGGTGACCCCAAAAACCATGCCGATTGCCATCGCAACCAGCGGATTGAAGGCAAAAGCTCCCGGTACACCCTTCACAACCCCGTAGTTCCAGGCAATGGCCGCCGTCAGGCCAGCAGCTAGAAAAATAGCCGGGACCACTCGCGACCTAATCATGGGTGAAAAATCAACCTCTCCAACCCTGATGTATCGACCGTGTGTTTCTTAAGACGAACTAGCCGCCGCCTGGCTGTCTCAACCTCGGCTTGCTGGATACGCCTGGCAAACCTAAAGGCTCCGAGTTCCTCGAGAAGCCCAATCATCTCTTCCTGGGCTGCTACACGGTCACGTTGACTTTCAAATAAATGAGCGAAGCGTTGACCCCGAGGGTTTTCGTTATAACGGAGCGCGAAAAGAATGGGAAAGGTTCTTTTCCCTTCGCGCCAGTCTCCCTTCCCGGCAGCTAGGCTTTTCAGGCTTCGGATGTCGTTCTCGATCTGAAGGGCGATCCCCAAGTGGAACCCAAAACTGGTAAGAAGGTTGCAGGCGATTGGCTTACCCCCGCCGCCAATGGCCCCAACCCGGCAGGCTGCGGCTGCAAGCGATCCGGCCTTTAGATTTACGATTCTGGCATAGTGCCTGAAAGTCATATCCCCTGAGGATCCTTCTTCCAGGTCTAAGTGCTGGCCCCTGCAAGCGCGTATTCCCAAGGCTGCCATGGTGCGTAGGCCCGCGACAATTCGATCGGGCGGCACCCCTTTTTCATGTAAATTCATGAGCTTTAGGAAAGCCAACAAGAGTAGGCCGGAACCAGCGTTTATCGCTGTTCCCGGCCTAACTGACCGCCACAAAAGTCCCTCGACATCCCCATCTTCCACATCATCGAGTACATCGGCAGCGGCAAAGTATGTCTGAACAGCCTCACCAAGGACTAACCCGTGTTCACTGGCACCCCCCACAGAAAGGCAGGAAACTTCAGCCAACTGGGCCCAGAGAGGGGATGTCGTGGTGATATCTGGTTGATCCTGATTGCCGCGCAAGACGCGTTGGAGAAGAAAGTCGAAGTGGCCTAATACCATCCCAAAATGCCAATGTCTGTATCCTCTCCCGTTTGGTAACCGCGGGCCGAACAATCCGTGACAAAGTGTGCTACGGTAGTTGTTTGGTAAACCTCGTCAGCCAATTGCTCAAATCTTGTCATGGAACACACCTCCTTTTTCAGTAGTTTTATCCAAACGTATTCTTAACCCCTTTTTCCCAACCGTTCAGAATATCGCATAATCTTACATTTATCGACAAGTCGACGAGGTTTGGCCGAGGCGTAAATGCTTCGTCTCTAGTTTTCTCGCTTCAGCCAGGCCGCTCCCACCGCCCCGGCTAAAGCCACCCCCGCCGCCAGGGCGAAGGCACCGGCAAAGTTCCCGGTGGCATCGGCCAACAGCCCCGCCGCTGGCGGTCCGGTCATTTGCCCGACGGCGAAGACCAGGGTAATCAGGCTAATGGCCGCCGGGGCCAGCCGCGGCCCGGCGTAGTCCCCGCAGGCCGCCGTAGCGATAGCCGGGATGCTCCAAAGGGTCAGGCCGTAGGCCAGGGCGGCCCAGCTAACCAAGAGGCCCTGAGAAAGCAACCCGAGGCACGTCCCCTGCACGGCATAGGTCAGGGCCAGAGCCCACTTGCGGCCAAGGCGGTCAGAGATCAGCCCCCAGATCAACCCGCTGGGGACGCTGATGACGCCCACGGCGGCCCAAAGATCTCCGGCCCCCCGGGTCGAAAATCCGATCTCAAGCAGGTAAGAGGCAAAGAAGCTGACGAAAATGATGTACGAGAAACCGAACATGCAGTAAATCAGCCCAAGGTGCCAGAGACCCCCAATCCTGGCGACGCTGCCAAGCTGGAGCAGGGGATTGGTCCCTTGACCTGGCCCGGGCGGCCCCGAGACTGACGAATCCGACCGCGCCACCGTGCCCGGGGCGCCGAAAGGGAGCAGCCCCATTTCAGCCGGGCTGTTACGCACGAACAGGTATTCAACCACCGCCACAGCCAGCGTGGCCAAGGCGTAGAAATACCAACTCACCCTCCATCCGCCGGCCCCGAAGATCCCGAAGATGGCCGGCACCACCAGCCCGGCGGTGACCAGTCCAATGCCGCACCCCATGGCCATGACCCCGGAGGCCATCCCTCGCCGGCTGGTGTGAAACCAGGTTGTGGCCAGGCTGACCCCGGGGATATAGGCCGTGCCCGACCCCAGGCCGGTCAGAATCTGGCCCAAGGCGGCCGCAACTAACCCGGTGGCCATTCCGGTCACCAGCAGCCCAGCCGCGGTCACGATCATGCCAGCAGACAGGATCCTCCTGGCGCCGTAACGGGCCACCAAAAGGCCGCTGGTGAAGGATGAGATGACATACCCGGCAAAGGCCAGGGTCAGCAACAGCCCGGCCTGGCTGCGGGTCAGGTCCAGAGCTTGGCTCATCCCCGGAAGGATCATCCCGAAAGAAAACCGGCCGAATCCCAAAGATCCGAGCACGGCCAGAAAGCCCATCACCAGGATCACCAGGCCGTAGTGAAAGCGCAGCCGCGACCCATCGGCTTTGACTTGACTCGATTCCCTTTGGCTCGATTCCCTCAACATCCCACCCCCCCAGGCCTTTCCAAACCTTTCTGGGAGGAGAGGTCCTTATCCTTCAGGGACCATCCAGCCGGAAGGTGTGCTAAGATTCTTCCAGGGGGTACAGTTAGCCGTGACAAAGCTGCCCTATTTTCGGTAGGGCCTGCTGCAAGAAGGAGTGAGATTTTGCCCGCCCCGGAAAAAGACATCAAGGCGGCTTTCGCCGCCATAGAGGTTGGAAACCGCTTCACCTTCACCCGGACCTTCTCCGAGGCCGACATGAGCCTGTTCGTCGGCCTGACCGGAGACTTCAACACCTACCATACCGACGGCATCTACATGGCCGGCACCCGCTTCGGCCGGCCAATCCTGCCCGGCCTGCTCACCGCCAGCATGCTCACCCACATCGGCGGGCTGCTCGGCTTTCTGGCTCGCGAGATGTCATTCGAGTTCATCGGGCCGGTCTACCCCGGGGAAACGGTGGTCATGGAGACCCGGGTGGTCGAAAAGGATTCGGAGCGGCGCCGGATGGTGATCGAGGCCGAATACCGCAACGCCCAAGGCAAGCTGGTGCTGCGCGGCCGGGTGATCGGGATGCCGACTCGGGTGAGGTTGAGGGCTGAGGAGGATTGAGGATCCTGCCGGATCAAAAGGCTGGCCGCCAGAGGCAGGCCGCCAGAGACAGGCCGTTTTGGATAGATCGAGGCAGATGGTTTTTTCGAGAGACTGCACACGGAGGATCTTACTGTGGCGGCCGCCAGGATCGCAATCGCCCGGACCGCAATATGGGAAGGTGGAAAGCCTCTCTGCCCCTACGACCGTGGGGCTCTGGAGGCCGTTTCAATCGACTACGGTACAGAGGCCGGGGGTTTTTGGTTCAAACGTCGCTGCACCGTCTGTGGCCGGACGGTTCGGGTCCAGGTCGAGTCCTCCCAGTTGGGGGTTCGGAAACCGGATACTGAGCCCCAGGCTGGCTTTGGCGAGCAGCTTACCCTTAGTTTTGCCGACCAGGCGGCCAAGCCCAAAAAACGAATCCGGCGGACGGTACGCCGGGGGAAAATTTGACGGGAAGGATGCTTTGTAATGGGTAAAATCAAGCGGCTGCAGGCCATGAAATCCAGTCCCGCTGTTCCTCTCCCTAGCGGAGAGCATCTCTTTTTTGTAGTCCCGATTCGTCTTTTTGGCAATGCCTTCGAGGAGTTCATCGCCCTCCACGCAGACCTTGATCCAGATGCAGACGAAGTATTTCTTGACCCCAGCGAGCTCAGGGATAAAGGTTTAGAGCTTCAGTTGAGGCTTAACCGGGCTGCCACTATAGCGGAGACCCTCTTATCCTGTGGCTGGGTCACCAGGCCGGCTATTGGAGCTTTCAAGGATGATTTTCATTATTTACTAAGTAAACGCTGCACCGTTGATGAACTTATCGATGACTTTGTTTGTATTCCCCTTTCTCTGACACCAATGGTAGATGTACTGGCTGCAGGCGACAACACTTCTTATCCTTTGGATATGAACCAGGAAGTGCCCCTGGCCCCTTCATCCGAGGCACTCAAAGACATTCTGGCATTTTCGAAACGCCTTGCGGCAGAGGTTGACGAGTAAACCATTCTTACAACGCTGGGCGGCCCCGCGGTCTTCGCCGTTCCGTCCGGCACCAAGAGCATCTGGTATCACGTTCAAGGCGGCCTGCGGAGCTAGGTTGTCAACCCCGACGGGTCAGTAGATAAAGCAGAAGAAGCAAGCCCCAAGGCCAGTAGGCGCTGCCAATCAGCAGTCCGGCAATAAACGCTAGGAGCCACCGCACATCTTTTCCCCTTCTACCGAATCATTTTCAACCTGTTTCGGAATACGAATCAGCTGTAGGCCCTCAAATACTTCCGGGATTCTGCTCGTCGAGCCACAGGCATGAATCAAGAATCCCTGTTCATTAGCGGCATTATAAATGAGAAAACATCCACCGTCATCAGCCTCTGAACACACCTTTTCCCACAGCCGCTCCCGCACCACAGCCGAAAGCGTCCCGGCGAACACACCGGCCTTTAATTCGAGCATCCAACGGGTTAACTCACCCCGAAGACCCTGCGGAACCCTTTCCAGAACCATCACGGTCATCCTCTTTCACCCCCAAATTGGTGCCACCGAGCACCGGACGTTGATCGGGGTCCCAAAGCATGCCTGGAGCGGCCTGATCGCTGTCAAAGTCGTATACCTCCGCCCCCGCCTTAGGAGCAACACCAAGGACACTCTGAATATCCGGAATGATTCGCTCCAACAGGCGGACCTCCCTAAATCTATCCCGGCAAGCGTGCCTGACCCGTGATTCAAGACTGGATGGTCCATCAGCCGTTTCACGGAAAGCAATTGGAATACAAATTTCGGTCTTGTACAAGTCAGCAATATCGTACACGAACGAGAGCATTTTCCCCGTGTGGATGAAACCAAGGGCCGGAGAATAGCCGGCTGAGATTATTG
>JBGFRN010000129.1:0-6700 GCA_041695105.1 Bacillota bacterium
GGCCTGACCTCCTGGTCAAGGCCAGGGTGGACGGATGGGGGAACCTTTATTTGGCTGGCTCAGCCGCCGATGGATATAGTATCAAGGCCATTTATCCCGAGGGGGGTCGTTAGGCTCAGAGATGCATAGCAACGTAGAGATAGCGCAAAAAGCCCGGCTTAAGCCGATCCTCGAGATCGCTGGCGCCATGGGTGTTGATCAATCAGACCTCGAGCTCTACGGGTGGCACAAGGCCAAACTCTCCCCGAAGCTGTGGAGCAAGATCCAGGAACGCCCGGACGGGAAGTTGATCCTGGTCACCTCGATCAACCCCACCCCGGCTGGAGAGGGGAAGACGACCGTCACCGTCGGGTTGGGACAAGCCCTCAACCGCCTCGGGCGAAAGGCGGTGATCGCCCTGAGAGAGCCGTCCCTTGGGCCGGTCTTCGGGATCAAGGGCGGCGCCGCCGGCGGGGGGTATTCCCAGGTAGTTCCGATGGAGGACATCAATCTCCACTTCACCGGAGACATTCACGCCATCACCGCTGCCAATAACCTTCTGGCCGCTATCCTGGACAACCATATCTTCTGGGGCAACTCCCTGCGGATCGACCCGCGCCAGATTCTCCTAAAGCGAGTCATGGACATGAACGACCGGGCCCTGCGGGGGATTGTCGCCGGGCTCGGGGGCAAAGCCCATGGGGTTCCGCGGGAGGAGAGTTTTCAAATCACGGTGGCCTCAGAGGTGATGGCCATCCTCTGCCTGGCCCTTGACCTGACCGATCTGAAGGGTCGCCTGGGCCGGATCATTGTCGCCTTTGACACCGGCGGGAACCCGGTCACGGCGTCGCAGCTTAAGGCCGAAGGGGCGATGGCACTGCTGTTAAAGGACGCCATCAAGCCCAACCTGGTTCAGACCCTGGAGAATACCCCGGCCCTGGTCCATGGCGGGCCCTTCGCCAATATTGCTCACGGGTGCAATTCTCTGATTGCCACCCGGTACGGGCTGAAGCTTGGCGATTACCTGATCACCGAGGCCGGCTTCGGGGCCGACCTGGGGGCCGAGAAGTTCCTGAACATTAAATGCCGCTTTGGGAACCTCTGTCCAAGCGCCGCGGTGGTTGTGGTGACCATCCGGGCTCTCAAGTTTCACGGCGGGATCGGCAAGGAGGAGCTGACCAAGCCGAACACCGCCGCCATCGAGCGGGGCCTTCCCAACCTGGAGAAGCACCTCGAAAACCTGGCCATATTCGGGGTGCCGGCCGTGGTCGCCGTCAATCGCTTCGTCAACGACACCCAGGAGGAACTGACCTTCCTGATTGAAGCCCTCCGTTCCCGTGGGGTCAGGGTCGCCCTGGCCGACGTCTGGGCCCGGGGCGGGGCCGGCGGCCAGGAACTGGCCCAAGAGGTGATCGGGATGGTTGAATCAAACCCGAGCTGCTTCACGCCGCTGTATCCCCTGGAGATGCCAATCGCCGCCAAGATCGAGACGGTGGCCAGGGAGGTTTATGGGGCTGACGGGGTCGACTTCAGCCGCGAGGCGCTCCGTTCGATCAAACGCTTTACCGAGCTCGGGTTGGATAGGCTCCCCGTCTGCCTAGCCAAGACCCAGTATTCCCTTTCTGACGACCCCCTGCTGCTCGGCCGCCCGGCGGGCTTTCGGGTTAATGTCCGGGAGGTTCGGGCCTCGGCCGGGGCCGGTTTTATCGTCGCCCTGACCGGCGAGATCATGACGATGCCGGGGCTCCCCAGGGTGCCTTCGGCGGAGGGGATGGATATTGGGGAGGACGGGGGAGTGACTGGGTTGTTTTAACCTCCGGTTGAATGCATTAGATTCCCTGCGGCATTGACGGGGGTTAATCCTCCCTCCTACTCAATAAAAACGGAGGGATTTATTTGACTGTTACACTGCAGCAGATCATATGGCTTTATGCCTTGACTGCTGTAGGTTTTCTTTTAGTAGCAGTCTTAGTTGGGGGACTCCGCAGTTCAAGAGAACTATTTTGGAATGTCGTGTTTTCTATTAGTGTCGTTAGCCTATGGATACTCTTCGCTCGTCTATATCTTTTTCCCGGGGGCGAGTACTATAACCACGGGTTATCGGCTGCCCGGGTCTTAGGGAGTACCTTTGCTGCGTTTGTCGCTGTATTCTCATTAACAAACTCGCTAGTCAACAAGCATTCTCGGGATAGAACGCGGTTGTCCGTTGTTCTTACTCTTGTGTTAACGACAATAATGTTTGTTTCATGGGGAATTAATGTTTTAAACGCACAAAGATTGTAGTATTGGGGCACTGTTACCGGGTCCCGGCCAGGATCAGCCCCACCCCGAGCAAGACGGTGATCGCTTTAGTGAGGGAAAGTTTGCCGGCCAGGCCGACCAGGCCCAGAGCGGTGACGGTCAGGAATATCACTGGCCCGACCAGCCCTAGAAAGGCGTTGATCCGGAAGGCTTGTTCCACCTGAAGGGATCTGTAGATAAGGAAGGCCGCCGTCAGCTCGATTGAGGCCGAGATCAGGCGGACCAGAGCCATCGACCGAATCACCTGGTCTTCCGACAACTAAAGTCACCCTTCCTTTTTACTAACCCAGACCAGACATTTTGCCCCCCATCTGCCCCGCCGGAGTCGACCGAAGACAGAAAAACTGTCTTTATCCTGCCTCACCGTGGTGGCGTCGCCTGAATATGTTAAACCGAGATTCAGGCAAGCAGCAGAAGGGGGACTGCCACTTTGGAGTGGGATCGCGGCACAAAAGCCTGGCAGGATGTCATAAGCTTCCCGAGACCTGGAAGGATTCACAAGCCCCGATGTTACGGAATCACAATGGTGATAGATAAAGGACTGGGCCTGACCGAGTTTAAAGAAATGCTGGAGCTGGCGTCGGACTACATAGACATGGTCAAACTGACCTTCGGGACGTCAGCCTTCTACCCAACCCGGTTGCTCAAGGAAAAGTGCGAGATCTGCCGGTCTTTCGGGGTTGATATCTTCCCCGGAGGGACCTTCCTTGAAATCGCCGTCCTTCAGGGGAACCTCGGCCGCTACCTGCACCGGGCCCGTGACCTCGGGTTCAACGCCGTCGAGGTTTCCGACGGGACGATTCAGATGTCCCCAGACATTCGAGCCTGGTCGATCCAGTCGGCCAGGGAGTTAGGTTTAAAAGTTGTTACTGAAGTCGGCAAGAAGGATCCGGCTGACGCCATCCCGCCTGATTTCATGATCGAACAGATCCAGCGCGATCTGGAATTCGGTGCCTCACACGTGATCGTCGAGGGGCGCGAGTCGGGCAAGGGAGTGGGGATTTTCGGGTCAGAGGGCCAGGTCAAATCAGACGACCTGGAGCAGTTGATTCGGGGAGCCCGCAACCCCGACCTGCTGATCTGGGAAGCGCCGCTCAAGAATCAGCAGCAGAGCTTAATCTTCCGCCTGGGAACCAACGTTAACCTGGGGAATATCCCACCGGGGGACGTAATTGCCTTGGAGGCCCTGAGAGTAGGCCTTAGGGGCGATACCCTGCGAGAGAGCCTCAAAAGCTATCAAGAGAGTTATACGGCAGCAATGGGGCAAAAATAATCAGCATATGGCCCGCACCAATTCCGTATGGGTGCGGGTCTATTATTTGACAAGAATTATGCTCGCTGGGTACAATGACTATCTAGCCAGACTGATGTTTTCCGGCCCTTAACTTTCTTCTTGAAGGTGGTTGGTTCCTTGCCCCCGACCGACCTGGCTCCCCGGATTGACGTTGACCAGGCACTTATAGCTAAGATCCACGATCTGAAGCAGAAGCGCAAGGCCGTGATCCTGGCTCACCTGTATCAGAGACCTGAGATTCAGGAACTGGCCGATTATGTCGGCGACTCTCTTGGGCTTTCTCAGCAGGCCGCCGGGACTGAGGCCGAGGTGATCGTCTTCTGCGGCGTCCACTTCATGGCCGAAACGGCGGCCATTCTATCTCCAGAAAAGGTGGTCCTGCTCCCCGAGGAAGAGGCTGGCTGCCCGATGGCCAATATGGTGACCGCCAGCCGCCTGCGCCAGAAAAAGGCCGAGCACCCCGGGGCCGTCGTGGTCGCCTATGTCAACACCGAGGCCGAGGTCAAAGCCGAGGCCGACATCTGCTGTACCTCGAGCAACGCCGTCAAGGTGGTCGAATCAATCCCCAGGGATAAGGAGATCCTCTTCGTTCCCGACATGCACCTGGCCCACTGGGTCTCCCAGATGACCGGCCGCGAGATGATCGTCATGAAGGGCTTCTGCCCGACCCACAACAAGCTGTCGGCGGAAATGATCGACCGTTTAAGGACCATCCACCCCGAGGCAGTGGTGATGGTGCATCCGGAGTGCCGCCCCGAGGTCGTGGCTCGGGCCGGCGTCGTCACCAGCACGGCCGGTATGATCAAGTATGCCACCCAGAGCTCGGCCAGGGAATTTATTGTCGGCACCGAGGAAGGGGTTATGCATCAATTGAAGAAGAAGAACCCCGACAAGAGATTCTACCTGGCCTACGACCGGATGATTTGCCCAAATATGAAGGCCACCCGGCTTGAGCAGGTTCTCTGGGCCCTTGAGGATCTTGAGCCCCGGGTTACCGTTCCCGAAGGGATCCGGCAAAAGGCCAAGGCCGCCGTGGACCGGATGCTGGCGGTGACTTGAGTAGGAGGCTAAAGTGTTCCCCCGATATTTGGTCGACTTTGACTATTCTAAGCTAGAGCGGTACGATGCTGATTATTTGATTGCCGGCACCGGCATTGCCGGCCTTTATACCGCCTTGAAGCTGCGCGACTCCGGGCGGGTCGTTCTGTTGACCAAGAAGCAGGTTGAGGATTCGAACACCGAATTTGCCCAGGGGGGAATCGCCGCGGCTATTGGGCCGAAGGACTCCCCCCACCTGCATTTCGTCGACACCCTGGAGGCCGGGGATGGGCTGTGTGATCAGGAGGCCGTGAAGGTTCTGGTCAACGAGGGGCCAGAGTGCGTCTTGGATCTGGCGGCGATGGGGACCAAGTTCGACCGCGGCGAGGACGGATTTGCCCTGACGCGGGAGGGAGCCCATAGCCAGCGCAGGATCCTGCACGCCCGGGGCGACGCTACCGGCGAGGAGATCCGGCGGTCGCTGCAGCGGCGGGTCGAGGACGACCCGAGCATCGTCCTGCTCGAAGATCACTTCACAGTCGACGTGCTGACCGGTGCCTCCGGCCGGGCCTGCGGGTGCTTGGTCCAGGCTCCGGATGGCCGGCTCCGGGCCTTTTTAGCCCCGGTGGTTGTGCTGGCTACCGGTGGGGTGGGGCAGTTATACCGCAACAGCACCAACCCCGAGGTTGCGACCGGTGACGGCATCGCCATGGCTTTCCGGGCTGGTGCCGAGGTGCGGGACATGGAGTTTATCCAGTTTCACCCGACCGCCCTTTACCATGAGGGGCCAGAGGAAGGCACCCCCAAATTCCTGGTTTCAGAGGCCGTCCGGGGCGAGGGGGCGCTCTTGATTAACGGCCGGGGCGAGCGCTTCATGCCGGGCTACCACGAGCGGGCCGAACTCGCCCCCCGGGACATCGTGGCCCGGGCGATCGACAGCGAAATGCGGCGCACGGGCCACCCCTGCGTCTACCTGGATGCCACCGGCTTCCCCAAGGGGGCCTTCGCGGCCCGTTTCCCGACCATCTACCGCGGTTGCCTGGAGCGGGGAATCGACCCGGAAAACGAGCCGATCCCAGTGGCTCCGGCCGCCCACTACGTCATGGGAGGCATCAAGACAGACATCGACGGCCGCACCAACGTCCCGGGGCTCTTTGCCTGCGGTGAGGCCGCCTGCACCGGCATCCACGGGGCCAACCGCCTGGCTTCAAACTCACTGCTTGAGGGGCTGGTGTTCGGGCGGCGCATCGCCGGGATAGCCCGGCAGGTTGTCGAGGAACAGCTCCAGCGGCCCGAACGGGTGCCTGATCCGTCAATCACGGTAGCCTGCCCGGCTCGCCCGGCTACTCACTTGGATGCCCGCCAGGAGTGGCGGCGGGTACAAGACCTGATGTGGGATGGGGTCGGCATCAACCGCGAGGCGTCGGGCCTGGCTCGGGCGATCGATGAACTCGGGCGGCTGGGCCAACTCGTCCCGCCCCGCGATCCGAGCCGCGAAGAGATGGAACTGGCCAATCTGGTGACGGTGGCTTGGCTGGTGACCAAGGCCGCCCAAACCAGGCAGGAAAGTCGCGGGGGCCATTTCCGGACCGATTTTCCGGAGCACCGCGACGATGAGTGGTCGAGGCACCTGATTTTTTCGAGGAACCAAACCGAAGCTCGCAAGGAGCCGGCCTGATGGATTTAAATCTTATTACCGTCGAGGATATCGTCACCCGGGCTCTGATCGAGGATATTGGCCAGGGCGACCTTACGACCCTGGCCACTGTCCCGGAGGAGAAGACGGGCCGGGGAGTGATCCTGGCCAAGGCCGGCGGGGTGATCGCCGGACTGCCTCTGGTTGAGGCGGTCTACCGGCAGGTCGACTCGCGGGTGGTAGTAACCGCCCTGGCGGCCGAAGGGTCACGGGTCAAGCCCGGTGAGCGGGTGGCCGAGGTCAGCGGCCCGGCCAGGGCCCTGCTGACCGGAGAGCGGGTGGCCCTGAACTTTCTTCAGCACCTTTCCGGGATCGCCACCGCCACCCGGAGGATGGTCGACTTGTGCGCCGGTACCAATGCCAAGATCGTGGATACCCGAGAGACCCTGCCG
>JBGFRN010000293.1:0-6677 GCA_041695105.1 Bacillota bacterium
GATCGGGGCGGGATCGAGAAACCCCTCCTGATGGAGGCGCCTCTCGTCCAGCAGCGACTCGGCCCATTCCCTCAGCGGTCCCCTCAGCCAACTGTCGACCGGCACGCCGAACCCCATTTTCGGCCGGTCGATCAATTTTTGGGGGACGTAGCGGTGAAGGACCTGACGCAGGAGCCATTTGCCCTGCCCGACCCTCACTTTCATCGAAAGCGGGATGCGCCAGGCAAACTCGACCAGCCTGTGATCGAGCAGGGGCACCCGGGCTTCAAGGCTGACTCCCATGCTGGCCCGGTCGACCTTGACCAGAATATCATCGGGCAGGTAGGTGACCAGGTCGAGGTACATCATCCGCTGAAGGAACTCGGGAAGTTGGGCCCACCGGCGGCGATCGGTCAAGGTGGTGGCCGGCTCCCGGCTTCTTAAGACCAACGAGGCAGGGTCTTTCCAGTGGGAGACCAGCCCGAGATACATTTCCTCGGGGTTATGAACACCAAGGACCTCGGCCAGCTTGTGAAGCTTGTCCCCGGGACGGGCCTGCCGCAGCCCGGCGGGAAGCCAGGGACCAAGCCGCTGGAAAACACTGTCCCAGGTTTTGGGGGATGCGGCGGTCAGCACGCTGGCCATCGTATGCCGCATTGCCCCGGGCATTAAGCGAACCTTGCCCCAAAGGCTCAGCCCCAAAAAATAACGGTTATAGCCGGCGAAAAGCTCGTCCCCGCCGTCGCCCGACAGGCTGACCGTGACGTGGCGCCGGGCCAGCTCTGAAACCAGGAAAGTCGGGATCTGCGAGGAGTCGGCGAATGGTTCGTCATAGAGGGTGGGGAGGCGGGGAATCACGGCCATGGCTTCCTGGGGGGTCAAATACAGTTCGGTGTGCTCGGTTCCCAGATGACGCGCCACGGCTTTGGCGTCTTCAGCCTCGTTGTACCCCGACTCGTGAAACCCGATGGTGAAGGTCTTGACCGGCCTCTGACTTTGGGCCTGCATCAAGGCCACGACGGTTGACGAATCGATCCCGCCGGATAAGAAGGCCCCCAATGGGACGTCGGCCACCATCCGCAGCTTGATCGCGTCCCGGAGGAGCTCATCGAGGCAGGCGGCCGCCTCACCGGGCGAACCGCGAAAGGGTTCGGCCCCCCCTCTTTCGGCCGCCTCCCGGGCCGACCAGTAAGGGACCGGGTCGGGGATCGCTCCCGGTTCGGCTGCGGCCCGGGCCCAGTCCAGCGTCAACATCGTCCCGGGCGGGAGCTTGTGAATCCCCTGGTAGATCGAATATGGCCCGGGGACATAGTTGTGCCGCATAAAAAGGGCCAGAGCGTCACGGTTGATTTCGCCGTTGAAGCCGGGATAGGCCCTGAGTGCCTTCAATTCCGAGCCGAACAGGAAGGCCGGGCCCGTCCAGCCATAGTAAAGCGGCTTTTCCCCCAAACGGTCGAGCGCCGGGCACAGCCGCCGGTCCTGACGATCCCAAACGGCGAAAGCGAACATCCCGTTGAAACGCCCGAGGGCCTCCTCGACCCCCCAGCGGCTGATCGCCTCCAGCATGACCTCGGTGTCGGAATGACCTCGAAATCTGGGCGCCTGACCGGGCGGGAGCGCCTCAAGCTCCCGCCGGATGTCACTGAAGTTATAGATCTCGCCGTTAAAGACGATGACATAGCGACCCGTGGCCGAAAACATCGGCTGGTGACCCGCGGGCGAAAGATCGATAATTGACAATCGCCGCTGGCCGAAAGCCAGGCCGGTCTCCGGGTCAGCCCAGGCGCCCCCGTCGTCGGGTCCCCGGTGACGCAGGCTGCCGGCCATCCGAAGGGCGATGGCCTGGAGTTCGGCGCCCTCCCTCTGCCGCGACGTATCAAGAAACCCGTTGATCCCGCACATTACTCAGTTGTCTCCTCGAATGATTAGGGAGTCTGCCCTCAGCGCCTCGAGCGCCTGGGAGGTCCGCTCAGCCAGCTTCTCAGATCCAAAGTTGGCCACAATTCTGTCTCTGGCGCGCCGGGCCGCCAGGGCAGGGTTTTCAACCTGAAGATTCAGGGCGGCCACCCAACCCGCCGCCAGCGCCTCGGGGTTTTTAGGCGGCGCCACGAACCCGGTGTCCCCGACGATCCAGGCCGAATCCCCGACATCGGTGACGACACAGGGAACCCCGCAGGCCATAGCTTCGGCGACCACGTTGGGAAAGCCCTCCCCGAATGACGAGGATAGCGTCCCGATATCAAAGGCGTTATAAACCACCGGCATGTCGCCCCTCGCCCCGGCCCAAATCAGGCGCTCCCCCAAGCCCAGCTCACGGCCAAAGGATAAAAGGCGCCGCCGGTATTCCTCGGGGCCGTCCCCCACACATACAAATTTGACCTCCTGCCTTTCCGCGGCCAGCCGGGCCGCCGCCTGAAGGAAGGTTGAGTGATCTTTCATGGGGTCCAATCGCGCGACCAAGCCAATCAATTTTTGCCGGTCGCCAACACCCCACTCTTCGCGCACCCGCCGCCCGGCCTCGGGATCGGGCCGGAAACGATTGGTATCGAGGCCGTTGGGGATCACCAATATCTTGTCCTTTGGAAAGCCCTTTGAAATGGCATAATCCCGCCCGGCGTTCGAATTGGCGATAACCAGATCGGCACCCGGGGCCAGCCAGCGCTCAAGGCGGGAGGTCAGCCGCTCCAGCCAATCGTATTCATCCAGGTCCATGTTGGAGGCCCGAAGGCCCCACACAACCCGGGTGCCGGGAAAAAATCCTTTGATCAGAACGGTCAGGATGTTTGACATAGTCAGGTAGCCGTGAATAATCTCCGGGCGGGTCCCTCGCACGAGCCGAATCAGGCGCCAGAAGAAACCAAACATCTCCCAGCGTCCCCGTTTATCCAGGCTCAAGACCGGTATGCCCTCGGCCGCCAGGTCCGGCTCCAACGGTCCCCCGGGATAAAATACGGCCACCGTCACGGGGTGTCCTTTCCGGTTCAGACCCTTGGCCAGCTCAACCAGTTGCCGCTCAGCGCCGCCGTACTCGAGGCTTTTAATCAGAAACAAAACTTTTGTCACCGGCCCCGTAATAGGACCTCCTCCCACTGCCGCATGGCCTTTTCCAGCCCAAACCGCTCCAGAACCTCGACCGCCCGGGTTCCCAACCGCCGCCGTTCATTTTCGTCGGACATCAGGCGATCCATGGCCGCGGAGAGGGCCTCGACGTCTCCAGGCGGCACCAGCCACCCGTCAATACCATTCCGGATAATCTCTCGGGGCCCGCTCGGGCAATCGGTGGAAATGACCGGTAGACCGCAGGCCATGGCCTCGAGCAGGGCGTTCGGGAACCCCTCGTAGCGCGAGGACATTACGAACAAATCGGCCTGACGGAGTGCGGTCACCGGCTCTTTCGTCCGGCCCGGCAGGGTTACCCACCCCAACAAGCCCATCTCGGCGACCAGCGCCTCAAGACGCCCCCGTTCATCCCCCTCGCCGAAGATGATCAATGACCATTCAGGATGCCGGCTCTGGCAGCGGCCAAACGCTCTAATCAATAAATCAAACCGCTTTTCATCGGAAAGCCGGCCCATGGCCATAACCCGCCTGGTGCTTGGGGGTAAACCGGCCCGGGTGCCGCCCGGCGGCGGCTGGATCGGATTAGGAATCACCGCCACCCTCTCCGGCGGGACAAAGTGTTCGGCCCAGCCCCGTACTCCTTCGGACTGAACCACTACCGCTTTGGCGGCGGGATACAGAAGGCGCCGCAGCAGCGACCAGATCCTTCCGATACCGTGATATCTGGGGTCGGTTCGCTCCGAAACGACCACGGGCACCCTGGTTCCAAGGCAAGCCAATAGGGTCAGTACGTTGGTCTTGTCGATAAAACTGAGGACGGTATCGGGCTTCGAATCTAGAATTTTTCTTCGAAGCAATCGGAGGCGGGCAAGGTTGTTTCGCAGGGCCTCCCAGAGGCCGGCTGAAGCTGCCTCCAGCCCCAAGGCGGTCCTGGCCACCTCGGGATGCAGAGGGTAGAAGTCAAGACGCTCGGATTCTACGGTTATTAGCGTGATCTGATGGCCTTTTGCGGCCCAGTAATTAGCTATGGTGGACATGACCCGCTCGGCCCCCCCGGATGAGAGGGAAGAGATCACTAGAGTCAGGCGCATGGGTGTTTCTCTTTCTTTAAGCTCAGGTAGACATAGGCAAAACCAAGGAAAGTAGCCGCCAAAGAGCTAACCGAACTGGCCACGGCTATCCCCGTGGCGCCCCATAGTTTCATGAACCACCAGGTAAGAAGCAGGTTCAGCGGAACGATCAAAAAACTATTAACGGTTAAGACGTGGGTTTTGCCCATGGCGATGATTAGCTGCAGGGGTAGCATTCCCAGGAGATAACTGGGGATTAGGGTCAAATAGGCCTGTTGAATAGGAACGACCATGGCGGTGGCCCCGGGGTCAAAAGAGCCACGTTCAAAAACGATCTTAATGATAGGTTCCGAAAGAACTGCCATCAAAACCACAGCCGGGAGGCTCAGAAGCAGAAAAAGCTTCGAGTAGCGGTAGAGGGTACCGGCACAAGCGGACCAGTCGCGCCGGGCCACCATTTCCGAAAAGAAAGGCAGGACGGCCGTGCCGGCGGCGGAAACCAGCAGACTGTTGATCGTGGTCGGAATCTTGTAGCCGTAGGCTAGGGCCGAAATGGTGCCGGAATCAAGACTGGAAGCCATCGACTGGCTGATTAAAAGATTGAGGGACATGGCCAGAGTTCCCACGGCCAGCACCCCGGTTTTGTTGATTAGGCCGCGGGCTTGGCCCCGGGTATAGTCCCAGCCGGGGATGAGCTTGAACCCCCTTCTTCGCAAAGCGATCTGGAGAGCCAGGAACTCGAGAAAGGCGCCCAGGTTGGTTCCCCAAACCATGACCTGAACTTGAAACCTTTCTCCAAAAGAGACCAATAGAAAGCCGATGGACAGCGGCAAAAAAATGGGGATTAAACCGTTCAGAAAAAAGTGCTTTTTGGCCTGGAGAACCCCGTAACCCATCAGGTTCAACCCAGCCAAGAAAAAGTAGGGAACTAAAGAACGCGTAACGCTCTCCACTTGCTGGGTCTTGGCCGGAGAAAAGCCATGAGCCACCACCTTGAGCACCTGGGGGAGGATCCCGATCCAGAGGACGGCTAAGACCGCCATCACGGCCAGCGCCAGGGCAACGGTTTTAGACAATAAGCGTTGAGCCGCCGGGTCGCCATCCCTGACACTGGCCTGAATAAAGGTTGGTATAAACGTGGTTTGAAGCGCGACCATAAAGACGCTCCAGGGAAACCCGATCAGGGTAAAGGCCATCAGGAAGACGTCCAACTGGTCAGACAACCCGAAATTAGCCGCCACCAGGGCTTCTTTGGCGAACCCGGCCAGTTTCGCCAGCAAGGTTGCCAGACCCACTGTCAAAGTGGCTCCGAATATTTGCCGGTTGACCGATCCACTGGTCAGGGAACGCCAATGTTCCCGGGCCAAAATCAGGTAGTTCACGCGCTCTTCAGACCATCCCTAAGATAGACCAAATACCCTAACGGAAGCGCCGCTAACCAAAGAAACCTGGCCATCGGCTGATTCAGGGCCTTGAACTGCCGGCCGGCGCCGTTGCCGCTGTGAAATGAAAAACGGCTAAAATGGACGGCTATGCGCAGGAACTCCAGCGGATCATAGGCAAACCAATCAATTTCCTGATTTAATATCGATTGGGTCCACAAGGCGTGTCCCTGAGCATGTTTGGCCGGAGAACCCGGATTGGTGATTTGATCGGACGACTCGTTGTCGCTGACCCAATAAACCCGCAAGTACTCATTGACATAGCGGGTTTTGAACTGGCGGGCAATCGCGCTCCAAACAATACTTTCAGGAATGTACCGGCAGCCTTTTGCCACGGGAAATGGAAAGTCTTTGAGAATCTCTGTCCGGTGAAAACCCCATTTCTCTCCCTTAACCTTATACCTGTACCTGATTTCAAGGGAGTCGGAATCGGTGATGTCCCGCAAAGGGCGGTTACGGCTGAAAAGCGATCTCTCTGGGCGGATGGAATTGCGTCCCAGTGGTGCTTGAATCTTTCGAGAGCCCCGGGCACACAGGCGTCGTCAGAATCAAAAGGCAAGAAAAGCTCGCCCCGGGCTTCGGTCACACCCCGATTAAAGGCAATGTGTTTTCCCTGGTTCTCCTGCCAGAGATGCCTGATCGGAAAACTGGCTTCCTCCTGCCAGCCCTCCACCAGGCCCCGGGTGCCATCGGTTGAACCGTCGTCCACGATCAGCCATTCGAAATCACGAAAGGTCTGGCGTTTGAGGCTTTCGTACACCCGGTTTAAGGTGTGGGCCCGGTTATAGGTCGGTGTGAAAACCGTGAAAAGGCACCTATCGGTCATGGACTTTCCCCACACTCTCACTCCAAATAAAGCGCCTTAAGGTCCCTGGCCACCCTCTGAACCGAAAACCGATCCTCGGCCTCGGTCCGGGCCGCCCGGCCCATTTCCCGCCGCAGTCCAGTGTCCCCGATCAGCCGGGCGAGAGACTGGACCACCTCTTCGTCAGTATCTCCCAAAAAACCGGTGACGCCGTGCCTGACCGCGTCCCGGTTGCCGATAACGTTGTTGGCGACGGCCGGCTTGCCGCAGGCGAAGGCCTCCAAAATCCCCAGGGGCATGCCTTCCCAGAGAGAAATATGC
>JBGFRN010000077.1:0-6654 GCA_041695105.1 Bacillota bacterium
AAAAACCTGCCGGTTTCGACCCTTAACCTAAGATTTTGTCGCTGTCCCTACTGAAGTCCGGCTCCTGAACGGCAGGCCAACCAGGTAATTAATCATTCCCCAGGCCAAAAGTCCCCCGATCCAGCGATAGGTCAGCTCGCCGCTGGCGATCGCCCGAAAGGCTGAATGGACCGGACCGCCCAGAGTTCCGTGAACGGCCTCCCGGGCGGCCAGATCGTGCAACAGGCGTCCGAACCAGGGGCTCGGCCCCAGACCCAGGCCCAAGCGAAACAGACTCAGGCCGGCCTGGTTATCCACGGCCGCCCACCGCCTGAGCGGGTGGGCATAATAACGCCGGAGGTCGCCCTCAGACAGGCCCCGGTGGATGACCGCCCGGGCCGCCAGGTCGGCCCCGTAGATGGCGGCGTAATAACCGTCCTTAAACAGGCGGCCGCAGCCGGTCAGGTCGCCAATCGCCAGCCAGCCGTGACCTGAAAACCTCGGAGAAGATCCGAGAAAGACTTTGGCCCGGCAGATGTGGCCGCACCTCAGGCCCGCCAGGGGGTCGAGAAGGTCGACCACCCGCCGGACAGTCTGGTGGCCAAAAATCGTTCCCAGGTCCGCCGGGGTCAGGGCGCGGCCGACTGAGGTCAGGGTCAGCCAGGTCCGCCGCTTTGGAATCAGGGCGACAACGCACCCGGGAAGAATCCCGTCAACCATCATCACCCCGTCACCCAGGCGGTTGTGGCGAGCGGCCCCAAGGTCGATCTCAGTGACCGAGGCCTCCATCGTACGTGGAAAGCGGTACCCGCTCGATTCCTCGAATGAGCTCAAGACCTTCGTTCCCAGGCTCCGCAGGCCCGCAGCCATGACCAGGAAGTCCCCGCTGATTTCCTCTATCACGGGATTCCCTTCCCTGGCGTAGCGAGTATACCTCACCCTGGCCCGTTCTCCACCGGGGTTGGGGGGAAAAGCCTCCAACGCTCGGGCCGGCTCGATCACAGTTAAGCGGCTGCTGGCCCGAGGCGACAGCCCATCGGTGATCCTCTCCTTGAGGGAGTCGTCAAAACCCGGCTCTCCAAACCGGCTGGTACGGAGGATCGAATAAAGGGGCGAGGTCAGCGCCACTTCGGCCAGGCCATAGGGATTGGCGTAGTAGCAACGGTTCACCGTCGTTAGGATTCGTTCCCGCGGCAGGGGAAGCCCGCACAGCCGGTCCAAGCCCCCGGCCGCCAGGCCGGTGATCAGCCCGCCGCAGTAGTTGCAGTTGATGGCATTGATGATGGTAATCCGGGCTTCAACCCCCAGGTGATCGGTCCGGCGCAGGAACTGCCTGGCGAAGATACTGCCGGCCAGTCCCCCGCCGACCACCAGGACATGAAAACCATCATAAATGGCCCGTCCGTCCTCAGGGATGTACTCCGGAGGGCGACGGGCCATTCGCGTTTCGATCAGGTCGAGCACTCTTCTGGTTATCATCAACCCCTAGCATTCCCGAGAAAGCTAGGGCAGAACCAAGTACCCCTTTAATTCATCATATTTTCTCTCGCCGATCCCTGGGACTTTCTTCAGGTCATCCAGGCGCTTGAACGGCCCTTGGGCCTGGCGGTACCGCACAATCCGTTGGGCCAAGGCCGGCCCGATCCCAGGCAAGGTCTCAAGGGCTTCCGGGGAAGCCAGGTTGGGGTTGAGCTTAGTCTTTCCAGCCGCCAAGGCCCCGCCGCTCCCACCGGTCATCCCCGACCCCCAGGTTGGAGGGATGCCCGACCCCTCAGCCGCCTTGACCTCGACCTGGGAGGGAACATAAACCTTCTCACCGTCAGCGAGTGGGGCGGCCAGGTTAAGGAGATCGGCTCGCCCCCCTTCGGCCTGCCCCCCGGCCACCAACACCGCCTCCTGCACCCTGGCCCCCTTTTCGAGCTGGTAAACTCCCGGGTTGACCACCTTCCCGGCGACATGAACCCAAATCTTAGGTTTCTCCTTTTCAGCCGGAACCGCTGGGCTGCCGGGCACCCGGCTGGACTCGCCCGCTTCGGCCACAGCTCCATGGGTCATTCCCGGCAGGCGGGGCCCCGTCTCCACTTCGACCGCCGCCGGTTCCGGATACCCTAAAAACCATTTGAAGGTCATGTACGCGCTTCCTGCGATCAAGAGACCAATTAAAGCGAGAATGACGACCCTTTCTGGCCGAGGTATATCCAATGCGATCCCCCCAAGGCTTGGAGGATTCGACGATATTACATTTTTTTCCTGCCGCCGAAGACTGTGTTGTTTAACACAGCATTTGTCCCTAATTTCACAGCCTTGCCATACCGTTTGGATTAATCCATGTGAAAAACAGCCCTAAACAGCATTTTGAACTTCGGCACATTTTTTGCTTATATGCTTGGCCGTAGAGTATGAATAGGAGGTGATCGCATATGAGTGCCGCTTTTCGCCTACGCTACATCTCGGCTACTCTGGTTGCGATAGTGATTCTTTCTTTCAGTCCAAGTTTGGCCCTAGCTTCGCCGAGCCCAGCGGGAATCCGGCATGAATTGAAGGGCAAGACCGTGGAGGTTGAGCTGACGCTTCAACCCGGCCCATTCCAGACCACCCCGACTGACCTGACCCTAAAAATAACTGACCTGGCGACTAAAACCCCGGTTTCCGGTGCCATAGTGACGGTGATGGCCCACCCCCCGGCAATGGTTGCGCCACCGGCCTCCGGGGAAGGGCACGGCGATAAAGCCCACGATTCGCACGTCGACCTGGTGGTAATGCTGGCCGAGGTCTCGGAAAAGCCCGGTGGGGAACACGGGGACAGCGGGGGTCACGGCACAAGTGAGGGCCACGGAAAACCCGACGCCCATGCTACTCCTGGCGCCGCGTCTACAACCGCACCCGCGGTAGCCCCCGGGGCCACGACCGGAGTCTACCGGGGCAAGATCCACCCCAAAAATCCCGGCCAATGGACCTTAGAAATTGTGGTCAAGCACCACGGCCAGTCTGAGGTGGTCGAAGTCAGCCTCCCGGTCAAGGATAGCGGCCCAAACCAGGTTTTCCTGGGGATCACCGGCGGCCTGATGCTCGCCGCCATGGCGGCCTCGGTCGTCCTGAAACTTACCGGAAAGGGGGGCCAACGTCATGACAGCGAATAAGAATGTTGCGCTTGAGACTGTAGGGCCGGGGTCTCAGACCGTCACCCGGCCGGCGCCGCGGCCGGACGGTCCCGGTCACCACCCCAAAAAGAAACTCGATCTGCTATCGCTCCCGTTGGTCCGCCGGTTCCTGACCAGCGGGCTTTACCCGGCGATTTTCTCCTGGCCGACCCTGGCCGTTTTCGCTCTGATCATCTACTCTACCCTCTGGGGCCCGGTATTGGCCAAGCAAAATGCCGGTTCGACCCTGACCTGGGTGCTCTGGTGGCCGGCGATCCCGATTTTCTTCTTCCTGCTGGGCCGCTTCTGGTGTGCCATTTGCCCCTTCGCCACCCTAAACGACCTCGTCCAGAAGTTCTTCGGCCTGGATTACCCAGTGCCGAAGTTTCTTAAGAAATACGGCATCTGGATCATCGACGCCGCCTTTATCCTAATCACCTGGGCCGACCACATCTGGGGTATCGTCGGGTCGCCTCGCGGCTCTGGCTACCTGCTGATGCTGCTGGTCACCGGGACTGTACTGACCGCCATCTTTTATCAACGTCGCACCTGGTGCCGCTATCTGTGTTTTCTAGGCGGGCTGGCGGGCAACTATTCACGCTCGGGCCTAGTTGAGCTGCGGGCCACACCTGAGATCTGTAAGACCTGCACCAGCTCGGCCTGTTACAAGGGCAACGAGAAGGTGGCTGGATGCCCGGTCTTTGAGTACCCCCGGACAATGGACACCAATGCCGAGTGCAATCTCTGCGCCAACTGTATCAAGACCTGCCCCAACGATTCCCTGCGCCTGACCCCGCGCCCGGCCACCAGCGAGCTCTGGTTTATCAAAAGGCCGAAGCTCGAGGAGGCCTTCCTGGCCATCGTTATCGTCGGCATCGTGCTCGTTCAGAACGTCAGCATGCTCGCCCCGTGGCAGACCCTGCTGAAAAACCTCGAGGACGGCTTCGGGATCACCCGGAACTGGGCCTTCACCGGTGCCTTTATTGTGGCCATGGCCTTCCCCTTCCTGGTAATGTGGCTCTCCAGCCTCTTCTCCTCCCGGGCCTCGGGCGATAATTTGATGGAAAACTTCACCCGCTTCGGCTACGCCGTCATCCCGCTAGATCTGGGCGCGCACATGGCCCACAACCTCTTCCACCTCTTCGCCGAGGGGATGTCGGTCGTCTACACCACGGCCGCTGTCTTTGGCGTCGAGATCACCGGGTCTAACGCCATCCTGGGTGACGGGACGATCAAGATGATGCAGTACGCCCTGATCGCCCTGGGTACAGCCGGATCGATTTATACCGCTTACAAGATCGCCGCCCGCAATGAAGTCGATCTGCGCCGCGCCTGGTCGCGGATGGTTCCCTACGCTGTGGCCCTGCTATTCTTCGCGGCTCTGAACATCTGGCTCTTCACCCTGCCGATGAGCCACCGGGTATGAGCGGCGCACCTCCGATCGATCCGATTGCCCTCCAGATTGGACCGCTGGCGGTACGATGGTACAGCGTCACCATTTTAATAGCGATTGCTTTCGCCGTGTGGCTGGCGGGCCGGGAGGCCCGCCGCCGCAGGTTGGACCCCGAATTCATCAGCGAGGCCGCCATCTGGGCGGTGCCAGCCGGGATTCTCGGGGCTCGGGCCTACGAGGTTTTTGTCCTCCAGTGGCACTATTACCGCCTTCACCCTTTGGAGATACCGGCCATCTGGCAAGGTGGGCTGGCCATCCACGGAGGACTGATCGGCGGGCTGCTGGCCGGATACCTCTTCGCCCGCCACCGGAGGGCCGACTTCTGGACATGGGCCGACATCGCGGCTCCGGGAATCATCCTGGCACAAGCCATCGGCCGCTGGGGTAACTTCTTTAACCAGGAGGCCTACGGTTCTCCGGCTCCGGATTGGGTGATCCGGCTGTTGCCGGGGCTAATCCAGGAGCAGATGTTTATCGATGGCGCCTACCGCCACCCAACCTTCCTGTATGAAAGCCTCTGGAATTTGGCCGCTTTCGGCCTGCTTTACGCCTTCCAGCAGCGGAACCGCCGCCGCGGTGCGGTCTTCTTCGCCTACCTCGTGCTTTACAACCTGGGGCGCTTCTTCATCGAGAGTATTCGGATGGACAGCACCTTTACCGCGGGGGGCTTACGGGTGGCACAGGTGGTGGCCATGGGCCTAATTCTGGCTGGCGCGGCAGGACTATGGTGGTGTTTAAAAAATAACAAAAATAAGTTAGATCATAGTTAGGAGGTAGTTTATGTCTGCTATTGCCCTAACGCTGGCCTTGGCGGCTATCGTAATCGTTTATTCCCCGGTAATCGCCATGGTCTTTAGGCATCGCCGCAACCTGAGCTGCATGACCGGGATGATGATCGGCATGTGCGTCGGAATGATGGTCGGGCTGTCCACGGGCTTTGCCGCCGGGGTCACCCTTAAAGTCTCCCCGGCGGTCACGGTGGGGGTAATGGTCGGAATGGCCGCTGGCGCCCTCGCCGGAGCCCCGGTCAGCTTCATGGCCGCCCTGGACGGGGTAATGGCCGGGCTGATGGGCGGTATGATGGGTGCCATGCTCGGCCTGATGGTTTTGAACTACGGTCCGATGCCCATGTTTTGGCTGCTCTTGGTTATCAGCCTGGGGATGGCCGGGGCGCTGGGATACCTGATTCACCAGGAAGTTCGGGGGCTGGCTCCCAGGGGCGCTGAAGAAGGTCAAGGCATTGAAATCGGGGGAGCGTTTCTAAGATTAGCGCCCAAAACAGCCGTCCTGGTCGCAGTCGGATTATTCTTCTTCGTGATGTATTCCGGTCTGGCCGCCAAGGGCGGGCTCTCGTTCGGCGCCAGCGGATCGGGTACCCTGGTCCAAGAAGTTGAGAGGGTGGCCACGATCAACCAGGCCGGCACTCTTCAGGAAGTAACCCTAAAAATCACCGAAGGGCGGCTTGACGCCAAGACCCTGGTGGTGAAGCGGGGCATTCCCGTCAAACTGACGATCGACTCCAAAACGCCCTTTTGTTTTGACGGCTTTTACTCCAACCAGCTTGGGGTCGCCGTTCCCCTGACCACCTACAATGGATTGAATGAAATCCTTTTCACCCCGGAGAAAACCGGCGAATTCACTTTTGCTTGTACCATGAACATGATCGGCGGGACAGTAAGGGTAATTGACTAGTCAGTAAGCCGCTCCAAATAATCGGCTTCCAGAATGACCGATCCGGTTTTGGGCACCTTTTGAAGGTCGAAACCAGCCACTAGCTCCGACGGTCGGGCCCCCTCGGCCCAGCCCGCGTCCTTGGGCAGCAACCCGGCCAAACCGGCCAGCAAGCCGGCGATCTTCTCCGGCCTTACCCCCCGCCGGCGCAGGCCGGAAAGGGCGATGTCCCCGTGGCGCTTGGATAGCCTGACACCGTCCGGACCGAGCAGCAGCGGAACGTGGCCGAAGCGCGGCAAGCGGGCGCCTAGAGCCCTGAAAAGCAAGATCTGCCGGGGAGTTGAACTAATCAGATCCCCTCCCCGGACGATGTCAGTTACCTCCATGGCCATATCGTCGACCACGGCCGCC
>JBGFRN010000317.1:0-6526 GCA_041695105.1 Bacillota bacterium
TCCCAGGGTCTCGCCCAGAAAGGCCCGGGCACACAGCCCGGCCACCACAGCCGAATCGATGCCGCCCGAGAGGCCGACTACGGCTCCCCTGGTTCCGGCTTGGCGGTTTTGCTCCCTGAGCCACTCGACCAGGGCCTGGGCCCGTTCACCTATCGGTTTGGACAATCTTGACTGCCTCCCTTACATAATTTCAGCCGTTGTGCCTGTCTTACCCAGATTAGCACCAACGGCCGGGGAGGCGCAAATAATTGTCAAGAACCCGCACCACGACTGCCCATACCCCCCCCCCATGGCCCTATCCCTGACTGACCAGGTCTTCCTGCAGGGCAATGTGAATGGCGATATCACCAAAATGGGTGGAGAGCGGGATGACCAGCCGCTGAATGGCGATGGTCGAGATCATCAGCCCCCGGCCGTTAATGACCGTCGGTGGCGAGATAGTGCAGCGGTATCCGGCCTTCTCCAGCAAGCCTGAGGCGCGGCCGGTGATGACATTGCCGGTCTCCGAGATGGCACTCTCGACCATGGCGTCGTAAACCGGAATGACTTTGCCGGTCATGGCCCCGGCGAAGGCCTTGGCCGTCCGCTCGCTCAGGGCGTACATCACGACCCCCTTGACCTGTCCGGTCACCCCGATCAGGACGGTGACCTCATCGGATTGCAGCCGCGAGTCGGCCAGGAACATCTGCCCACGGGTAGGCTTGTGGCCAATTTCATGTTCCAAAACCGTGATGGCGGCTTCGAAAAATGGATTAACGAATTCAGCCTTGAGCATGGTTGCGATATCCTCCACTGCTCGATTGAGGGTAATAGCAAAAATAGGGGCCAAGCCTTAGCTTAGCCCCATAAAAGTCCAGAGTCAAGTCTGAAACCAATCGACCTGATCCTGAAGCTCACGGGCAACTCTCTCCAGATCGGCGGCTGAGGCGGTGATCTCTTCAGCCGAGGCGTTCATCTTTCGCACTGCGACCGCCACCCCTGCGGCGGTTGCAGTATTTTCATTGGAAACCAGAGCGATCTCCCCAACCAAGGCGGCCACCTGCTCTGAACCAGCGGCCATCTCTTGGGTAGCCGCCATATTTTCCTGGGTAATGGCCATCACTGAATCGACCGACCGGGCAACCGACCCGATCACGGCCTTCATTTCTCCGGCGGCTTCGTTGATTGCCCGCACGTCCAGCGTGGTCTGTTCCACTGCCACCAGGATGTCTCGCAGCGCCCGCTTAGCTTCAACCGCCAGCTTACCGCCATCCTCGACCTCAATCGTTCCCTGCTCCATCGCCCTGGTCGCCCGGTGCGTTCCCTCCTGAATTGATCGGATCAAGCCGGCGATTTCCTTGGCCGATTTCCCGGCCCGCTCGGCCAGCTTGCGCACCTCCTCGGCCACCACCGCGAACCCCTTGCCGTGCTCTCCCGCCCGGGCGGCCTCGATGGCAGCGTTCAGGGCCAACAGGTTGGTCTGGTCAGCAATATCGGTGATCACCCCGGTGATCTCGCCGATCCGAGCCGAAAGCCCGCCCAATTCATTGATCCCTTTCGCGGTCAACTCGACGCTGTCACGTACCCGGATCAGGCCTTCAATAGCCCTTTCGACCACGACACACCCGTTGTTGGCGCTGTCCTCGGCCCGCTGCGACGAGGCGAGAACATCCCCGGCCTTGACCGTAACGTCCTCAATCTTGACGACCATCCCGGCGGCCAGCGTAGAGGTCTCCAGGGTGTTCCGGGCCTGCTCCCCGGCTGCGATAGCGATTTGGTCTATCGACTGGCGAAGTTGCCGGACGGCCTGGGCGGCCTCCCGAGCCTGCTCGGACTGCGAACCGGCCCCCCGGGACACCTTGTCGACCGCCACGGCCACATCCTGAGCGACCTGAAATACTTGCCCGGTAGTGGAATTCAACCGCTCCACCGAACCGGCCACCGTCAGGCTCGATCTCTTGATCTGTTCGATCATCTCCCGCAGGGCTCCGAGAAAATTGTTAAAGGTCGCCGCTAACTCGCCGATCTCATCCCGAGAGGAAATCTTCAGTCGTCGGGTCAGATCCCCACCGCCGGCGGCCAACGCCTCAAGTTGACCGTTGAGCATCCTGATCGGGCGGCTGACTCCTTGTGAGATCAAGAATGTCGCGGCGATTCCCAGCACGGCCGCGAGCGCGGACAGTGCCAAACTCCAAGCCTTCGTCCGTGACGCCGTCGCCATTGAATCCATCTTAACGGCTTCAGAACGTTTTTCTTGGTAATCGACGATTTTTCTCACGGCCCGGTCCATCTCTTGCCTGGTGAGAAGCAGGTCGACCCCGACCAGGGCCGCGATCGCCTGGTCGGAGTAGTCGGTCCGGCCAAACACCGGTCTGGCCGCCCGGTCAAAAGCGTCACGGGCCTTCACGGCACCTGCCACCTGAGCCTCGGACTCGCCGCCCCGGCCGGCGTTTTCCAGAGCCGTGATCAGGTCACCCGCCCGGAGCATGGCTTTGTCGTACTCCTGTTTGAAAGTAACCTCCCGGGTCATCAGATGACCGAAGACGGCACGGGAGGCTTCGGCCACCGAGGCGTCCAGCGCGACGGCCCGGTTCCTGTTTTCCTCAATTCTTTGGAATTCAAGCAAATGCTGTTCGTAGGCGTCCAGCCCTCTTACGCCGATGAAGGTCACCGCCGCTAGAAAGAAGGTTATTATCAAAGATCCGGCCAGAGACTTTTGAGCTATCGATGCCGTCAATGCCTGCCATCTCTCTTCCGAAAAAATCTAGGAGTACGGCGACATTTTGGCACACCGATGTTTTGGCAATCTTATGGATCGGTTAAGACCTGTTTAAGTCCTCGTGAAGCGGTATGTGAGTGCCGATACCGTTAAAGGCGGTGCTCATCTCCCTAGGCCTCCCGGTTCTTGATCAAAAAGCGCTCCTCCTTGCCCCTGGGGTCGACGCAGACCCACTCAATCGAGTCTTCCTTGACGTTCGGAATCAATTTGGCGCCGTAGTTGGCGAGCTGAAAGGGGATCTTGGTTTCAAGGGCGGCCGTCGGACAGATCTTAACGCAAGACATGCAGTCCCAGCAGTCCTGGGGGTATTTGAGGTAGGCGATGCCCTCAGAGTCCATGAAAAAGAGGTCTCCGGGGCAGATGTCGACGCACCTCTCGCAGCCGATGCATTTATCTTTGATCGTTATTACGCTCATTCTCCGGTCTCCCCTGATGAGTTTCGCCGGCCGTCCTAACTTTGCCGGCGGCCCGCCTACCGCGGCAAATACCGGTCGCCTGGGACGACCGGCTGGTAGGGACGTTCAACGATCTCGACTTCGCCGGTCTCGGGGTTCTTTTTGGAGTTGACAAACTTGAGCCACTTAAAGTCGTCGCGCCGCGGGTAATCGAGGCGGGTCTGGAAGCCCGGCCAGCGGGTTTCCTTACGGTAGAGCAGGTGGAGCACCACCGCCTCGGCCACCTCCACCCGATCGATAATTTCATGAGCCGAGAGCAGCTCGTGGTGGGAATCGGCCACCAGGAACTGGACCTGGGTCTTTAGGTTGCGCACCTTGCGCAAGGCGACCTCCAGCCGCTCATCGTTCATCTCATAGAAGGTGCTGACCCCGCCGGCATACTCGTCCATGATCTTGTGGAGGCGCTCCTCCATCTCGGACGAGGACACCCCGTCGCGAACCGCCTCCCAGCGGCGGGCCGGGGCCGAGATGCGCTCGATCTCAAGATTGACCGAATCCTCCAGGGTCTTCTCGTTAATCGTCGAGGGCGAGTCCAAGTCGACGAAATCAACGGCCGAACGGGCGGCGATGACGCCCTCAGCCCAGCAGCCGGAGACGAACTTATACGGGTATCCGCCCGCGACGTCGCCGGCGGCGAACAGCCCCGGCAGGGTGGTGCCGCGGTCGGTGCCGACCCAGTACCCGGCCTGGCAGTGGCCTCCCACTATGTACGGCTCAGTGCCGCCGATCTCGATCGGCTCCTTGGAGGGGTCAAAATCGTTGGCCGCCCAGAAAAGGACGATTTGGGGGTACATGTCGAGGTAGCCGGCCTTTAGCTCGCGAACCTCCTCGGGGGTGAGGTGGCGAGTATCCATGGCGCAGGGCCCACGCCCTTCCTTGACCTCGACCATCGGACCGTAGACGCGGTAGCAGGTGGGAGCCCCATCGCCGCCAACATGGCTGAAGCGCTGGCTCATGAATCGCTCGCCCTTGGCGTTGATCTGCTTGGCACCGAAGCCCAGGGCCAGGGTGCCGGTCGGGCAGATAATATCTTTGGTGCGCAGGGCAATAAAACGCATCTCAAAAGAGGTCATCTCGGCCCCGGCCCGGAGGCCCATGGCGTAACCGGCTCCGGTGTTGTAGGGCGAGTACCACATCTTATGCTGGGCCGAGCCCGGGTTGTTGGGTTTGTAGATGCCGGCAGCCCCGCCGGTTGAGACGATGACCGCCTTGGATCTGACCACGTAGACCCTGCCGTCACGCACCCCGAAGCCAATTGCGCCGACCACCCGGCCGTCCTGGACCAGGTAACCCGTGACGTTGACCCGGTTGATGACCTCGGCCCCAGCCTGGCGGGCGGCCCCGGCGATGATCGGCTTGAGCGACTCGCCGTTGATCTTGATGTTCCAGCGGCCCCGCGATTCGGGCACCCCGTCTGGGCTTTTTTTGACCGGCAGGCCCCAGGACTGGACCCGGCTGACCGTCTCGTTGAGCAGCTCAGCGCCGGTCTTGACCAAATCCTCGCGGATCAGGCCGCAGGCATCGAAGCGGACGTACCTGACAAAGCTCTCCGGTGTCTCGCCGGGATTGAGGTAGGCGTTGATGGCGTTCATGCCGGACGCCAGGCAGCCGGAGCGGTCGATATGACCCTTCTCCAGGATGGTCACCCTGAGCTTCGGGCTCTTTTCTTTGGCCTCAACGGCGGCCAAACAGCCAGCGGTGCCCCCTCCGATGATCAGGATGTCGGTTTCCAGGCGTTTAATTTCCGGTCCTCCCGCCAAGGTTCAGCCCTCCTGGAAGAGGACAGTCGAGAGGTAGCGCTCACCGGTATCGGGGAGCACCACCACGATCATCTGGCCCTCGTTCTCCGGGCGGGCGGCCACCTGAAGGGCGGCCCAGGCGGCGGCCCCAGAGGAGATGCCGGCCAGGATGCCTTCTTCCCTGGCCAGCCGACGGGCGATTGCCAGGGCGTCGCCGGCGCTGACCTGGATGATTTCGTCGACAATCTTGGTATTAAGCACGTCGGGGACGAAACCGGCCCCGATGCCCTGAATCTTATGCGGCCCGGGCTTTCCCCCGGAGAGAACCGGGGAGTCGGCCGGCTCGACCGCGATCGCCTTCAAAGACGGTTTCATCGGTTTGATGACCTCGGCCACGCCGGTGATGGTGCCGCCGGTCCCGACGCCGCCGATAAAGATGTCGATCCGGCCGCCGGTATCCTCCCAGATCTCCAGGGCCGTCGTCTGGCGATGGACCTCCGGGTTGGCCGCGTTCTTGAACTGCTGGGGCATCCAGGCGTTGGGGATCTCGGCCGCCAGCTCCTCGGCCTTCCTGATAGCCCCCTTCATTCCCTCGGGGCCGGGAGTGAGCACCAGCTCCGCCCCGTAGGCCTTGAGCAGGCTGCGCCGCTCGATCGACATGGTCTCGGGCATGGTCAGGATCAGGCGGTAGCCCTTGGCGGCGGCCACGAAGGCCAGGGCAATGCCGGTGTTGCCGCTGGTCGGCTCAACGATGACCTTATCCTTTGTCAGAAGGCCGGCCTTCTCGGCGGCGTCGATCATAGCGATCCCGATGCGGTCCTTGACGCTGCCGCCAGGGTTGAAGGACTCTAGCTTGGCGACGACGGTGGCCTTCAGGCCCTGGGTAACCTTATTCAGCTTCAGGAGGGGAGTACGACCGATCAAATCTGTTAAGGTTTCGGCAATTTTAGCCACTTCTGGCACCTCCGCAATAGTGGGCGTCCCTATTTCCTAGGCCCGCCGTCACCGGGCTCAATCATTATTCCCACTTCGTCCACCTGTCCACCAGCGATCCGGAAACACCGGACCTCGACCCCCTCGGCCAATGAGATGATTAAATACAGGCTGTCAGGGTAAAAGGCCATATCAATGTCCTTTTTGGACGGCCAGGGGCGAGAATGCGGGTGGGAGTGGTAAATCGCGGTCAGTTCCTCCCCCTCGGAGTCCATGTCGTTGAACACCTCAAGCTGTTCCTTGGGGTCCATCAGGTACGAGACCGGGGTCGGTTCGAGGTTGGTCATCGGCCGAACCCGGGTGACCCTGTCACCCCGCCCGGGAAGAAAACCGCAGACCTCGTTGGGGGCCCCCTCTTGGCAGTGGGCAATCACCCGCTTAAGCTGCTCGGCTGAAATTCTCAGCATTTAGGGCCTCCCGGAGTTAAATTTCCCGGTATTCACCCAGCTCCCCGTCGATGACCAGTAGCCGCCCGCGCAGGGTCTGACCGATCCCCAAAAGCAGCTTGATCACTTCGGTCGCCGCCAGCGATCCGACGGCGCTGGCCACTGGGGCCAGCGGGGGCCCGCCGGTCAGCAAAG
>JBGFRN010000330.1:0-6485 GCA_041695105.1 Bacillota bacterium
CTACCGCAGCACCGACGGCACGGTCTTCTCGGTCGTCGAGGGCGAGGGCGAGAGCGTGGTCGGCGACCGCACCTTGCGCTGGAAGAAGCGCGACCACTTCGTCGTGCCGAGCTGGGCCAAGGTGGTGACCAAGGCCCTGATGGACGCTGGGATGGAGGTTGTCTACACCGGGCTGCATCAGACGGTCGAATCGATCGCTCGCGCCGCGATCGAGGAGGATGTGGACATCGTTGGGCTGTCGGTGCTGTCGGGGGCCCACTTCGGGTACACCCAGCGCCTGATCCAGCTCTTGAGCGAAAAGGGGCACGGGGACCAGACCATCATCGTCGGGGGGAATATCCCGGGCCGGGATATTCCGAGGTTGAAGGCGGCCGGGGTGGCCGAGGTCTTCCCCTCGAACACGCCTCTGGAAACCATCATCGGATGGGTGCGGGCGCGCCGTCCGGAGCGGGCGGTGTAGCCGGCCAATGAGACTGCTTGAGCATCAGGCCAAAGAGCTTTTCCGCCGGCAGGGCATCCCCGTTCCCCGGGGGTCGGTCTGCCAGGCGTCTTCCGAGGTCGAGGCGGTCGCCGCCGAGCTGGGCCGGGTCGTGATTAAGGTCCAGGTTCCGGTCGGGGGACGGGGCAAGGCCGGGGGCATTCAAACTGCCGAATCGCCGGCCGAGGCCGTACTGATCGCTGAGCGGCTTTTCGGATCGTCCTTCAAGGGCTTTCCGGTGAACGAACTGCTGGTCGAGGAAGCGGTCGAGGTTGAACAAGAGCTTTACGCCGGGGTAATTACCGATACCGATTCCAGCGCTGGCTGCCCCCTGGTGATGCTCTCGGCCGAGGGCGGGGTGGAGATCGAGGAACTGGCCCGGACCAAGCCCGGTGCCATCCATATGTGCCACGTTGATCCGCGCTACGGGCTTCAGGGCTACCAGGCCCGTAGTCTGGTCCGGCGGGCTGGGGTTCCGGCCGAAAAGGCGGTCGAGGCGGCCAAAATCATTGGGGCGATGTACGAGATCTACCGCCGGTACGAGGGCGAGTTGGTTGAGGTCAACCCCCTGGCCCTGACCGCGAGCGGGAGGGTTCTGGCCTTGGACGGCAAGGTCAGGACGGACAGCTCGGCCGATTTCCGCCACCCCGATCTGAAGGGAGCGCAGTTTGATTCGATTGAGGCCGTGGCGGCCCGGATGGGCCTGGCCTACGTCGAGCTGGACGGGGATATTGGGATTATTTCCAACGGTGCCGGGCTGACCATGGCCACCATGGACCACCTGGCCCTGATGGGCGGCCGGCCGGCCAACTTTATGGATACCGGGGAGCGCATCCTGCGCCAGGGGATTCCCGACGGGTTGGGCATCTTGGCCTGTCATCCGAAGATCAAGGTGGCCTTCATCAATGTCTTCGGGGGCGGTGTCCGCTGCGACCTGATCGCCCAGAAGATCATTGATGCCCTTCGCGAAAGGCCCGATTACCCGCTTCCGGTGGTTGCCTGTCTTCAGGGGCGGTTTGCCGCTGAGGGGCGCCAGATTCTGGACGGGTGCGGGCTGCCCAACCTGATCCTGAAGGCGACGACCGAAGAGGCCGTTCCTTACGTGATTGCCCTGGCCGGAGGTGGCACCGCGTGAGCATCTTGATTGACGAGAATACCCGGGTGATCGTCCAGGGAATCACCGGAAACTTTGGCCGCTTTCACAGCTTGCTTCTGATGGAATACGGGACCAAGATCGTGGCCGGGGTTACCCCCGGGCGCGGCGGGTCGGTCGAGTGCGGGGTTCCGGTTTATGACAGCGTAGCCGAGGCGGTCGAGCGCCACCGGGCCAATGCCGCGGCAATGTTCGTCCCGGCCCCGTTTGTCAAGGACGCCATTTTTGAGTCGATCGAGGCCGGGTTGGAGCTGATCGTCTGCCTGGTCGAGGGGGTTCCGGTGCACGACATGATGATGGTCAAAAAGCGGCTCGAGGGGACCCGTACCATCCTGCTCGGCCCGAACTGCCCCGGGCTGATCAGCCCGGGCAAATCGCTGATCGGGTTCATGCCAGGCTATATCTACCGGCCGGGTTCGGTCGGGATCGTCTCGCGCAGCGGGACGTTCAGCTACCAGGTGGCCGATGCCGTCAGCCGGGCCGGATACGGCCAGTCGACTTGCGTCGGCATCGGCGGGGATCCGATCTCGGGAATTTCGTTTGTCGAAGTGCTGGAGAGGTTTGAGCGCGACCCGGAGACCGAGGTCATTGTCCTGATCGGGGAGATCGGGAGGCAGGCCGAGGAAGAGGCAGCCGAGTACATCCGGCACCACGTCAGAAAGCCGGTTGTCGGGATTATCCTTGGGCGGACCGCCCCGCCGGATAAGCAGATGGGACACGCCGGGGCGATCGTATCGGCCGGCCGGGGGAGCTATGAATCTAAGGTCAGGGCGCTTGAGGCCGCCGGTGTGCGGATGGCCCTGACGGCCGGCGAGGTCGCCAGGTTGGTTGGAGAGGCGCTGAGGGGGGTAAAGAGCGCATGAGAATTGGAATTGATGTCGGCGGTACTTTCACCGACGTGGTCATGGTTGATGATCGGACGGGTCGTTTCTACTTCGCCAAGACCTCGACCACTCCCGGTAAGCTCTGGGAGGGGACCATGGATGGCATCGCCAAGGTGATGGCCAAGGCGGGTTGCACGATTGCCGCCGTGGACTACATCGCCCATGGGACCACCATCGGCACCAACGCCTTGATCGAAAGGAAAGGCGCCAAGGCCGGTCTGATCACCACCGAGGGATTCGTCGACGTGCTCGAGATCGGGCGGGTCCAGCGCCCCAAGGAGGCCCTGTACAATGTCTCCGTCGAGAACCCGCCCCCGCTGGTCCCGCGCTATTTGCGCCGCTCGGTTCGCGAGCGGGTCGATGCCGGCGGCCAGGTGATCGAACCCCTGGATGAGGCCTCGGCCCGGGCGGCCGTGGCCTACCTTAAAGAGCAGGGAGTCGAGTCTATCGCCGTCTCGTTGCTGTTTTCCTTCATGAACCCGGCCCACGAGCGGCGGATCGCCGAGATTATCGGCGAGATTTTCCCAGAGTGCTACGTTTCCCTCAGCTCAGAGATCGCTCCCGAGTTTCGCGAGTTTGAGCGAACCTCGACCACGGTGATCAACGCCTATCTCCAACCGGTGATGAAGAAGTATATCAGCCGGCTGACCCAGGAGCTGGAGAAGGCCTACGGCCGGGTCGACCTGCGTATCATGCAGGCCAGCGGGGGGACAATCACGGCCGAGGCGGCCGAGCGGAGGGCGATTAACACCGTCAACTCCGGGCCAGCCGGCGGGGTGCTGGCCGGGGCCTTCATCGGGGCCACCATTGGAAATGATCGCCTGGTCTCAGTCGATATGGGCGGGACCAGCTTCGATATTGGGCTGATCGAGGGGGGCATCCCCAAGGTTTCATCCGACTCGCACTTTGAGGGCTACCCGGTCAAGATCCCGATCATCGACATCGACACCATCGGGGCCGGGGGCGGGAGCATCGCCTGGATCGACCGGGGCGGGGCCCTGAACGTTGGGCCGCAAAGCGCCGGGGCCCAGCCGGGCCCGGCCTGCTACCGCCGCGGCGGCGAGCGGCCAACGGTTACCGACGCTAACCTGGTGTTGGGTCGGATCAACGGCGAGTACTTTTTGGGCGGGGAGATGTCGCTCGACCTCGCGGCCGCCCGCCGGGCGATCGAGACCCATATCGCCAAACCGCTCGGCCTGAGCGTCGAGGAGGGGGCGGCTGGGATGATCCGGATCGTCAACGCCAAGATGGCCAAGGGCATCAGCGTCAACTCGGTCGAGAAGGGTTTCGACGTCCGCGAGTTCGCCCTGGTCGCCTTCGGCGGGGCCGGGCCGGTCCACGCGGCCGAACTGGCCAAGGAACTGGGAATGAAGCAGGTGGTCATCCCGCCGCTGGCCGGAAACCTGTCGGCCTTCGGGCTGCTGGTTTCCGACGCCCGCCACGACTTTGTTCAGACCATGGTCCGCCGGGCCGACCGGGTCGACCTGGCCGAGGCCAACGCCATCTACCGGGGCCTTGAAGAGCGAGGCCTGACCCAATTGATCGAGGAGCGCTTTGACCCGAAGAACATTGAAATCTACTGGTCGGCCGACCTGCGCTATGAGGGCCAGTCTTACGAGCTGAACGTTCCGGTGGCTCGACAGGACCTTTCGCCCGCCGACCTGGCCGAGGCCGTCCGGAGCTTCCACCAAATCCATTTCCAACGCTATGCCTATGGCTCGGAGGACGAGCCGGTCCAGTTCGTCAACCTGAGGGTGACGGCGGTGGGCAAAAACCCGCGGGTCAGTCTCGAAGCGGAGGGCAGCACGCCCAACGACGGCCGGTCCGGCCTCAAAGGCCGCCGGCGGGTGCACCTCGACGGGGTCGGCTCGGTCGAGGCTCCGATTTACGAAAGAAACCGCCTGAGCCCGGGAGCCAAGATTGAGGGGCCGGCCATCATCGAGGAAGAGATCTCCGGTACCTTGGTGCTCCCCGGAACCATAGCCTGCATCGACCAGTTCCGGAACTTGATAGTCAAGGTGGGGTGATACAATGGCACACGATTTCATCACCATGCAGGTGATCCGCTACGCCATGGAGCAGATCGCCGACGAGATGGGCTACACCCTGGTCCGGACGGCCCGGTCGACCATCATCAAGGAGATCATGGACATTACTTGCGCCGTGTTCGACGAGAAGGGCCGGACAGTGGCCCAGGCCCACCACGCCCCGATGCTCCTGACCGGCTTTGAGATTACCATGCAGAAGCTGATCGAGCGATTCCCGCCCGAGACGCTCGAGGACGGGGACGTTATCATCTCCAACGACCCCTACATGGGCGGCCAGCATATCATGGACGTCCAGACCTTCGCCCCGGTCTTCTTCGAGGGCAAGGTGGTCGGCTTCGTCGGTTCGATTGCCCACCAGTCCGACATGGGCGGGGCGGCCCCGGGCGGCGTGGCCGGCGGGATGACCGAAATCTACATGGAGGGCCTGCGCCTTCCGATGGTGAAGCTCTACAAGGGCTTCAAGGAAAACCGCGAGATCTTCGACATCATCACCAACAACATCCGGGTTCCCGACCGGACGATCGGCGATATCAAGGCCCAGGCGTCCTCAAACTTTGTCGGGGTCCAGCGCCTTAAGGAGGTCTACGCCAAGTACGGGGTCGAGACGGTGCGCTCGTGCCTGAACGCCCTGCTCGATTACTCCGAGAAGCGCATCCGCGAGGGGCTGGCCGCCATCCCGGACGGGGATTTCTCGGGTGTGGATTACATCGATGACGACGGGATCAGCGACCAGCCGATCAAGATCCAGGTCAACATCCATAAGAAGGGTGACGGGGTCAAGGTCGACTTCGAGGGGACCGATCAGCAGGTCAAGGGCAACATCAACTGCCCGGTGGCGACGGCCTACGCCGGCGTTTATTACACGATTATCGGGGTGGTCGACCCGCACGTGCCGCCAAACTCAGGCTGTTACCGCCCTTGCGAGGTCGAGATCGCCGAGGGACTGATCGTCAACCCGCGGATGCCGGCGGCGGTGGCGGCCCGGACCAACACCTCTCAGAAGATTGTCGAGGCTATGCTCAAGGCCCTGGCTCAGGCCCTGCCCGACCGGGTGGCGGCAGGTAGCCACGGGCAGATCTCGACTTGCGGCTTCTCTTCGATCGACCCGCGGACGGGCAAGCGCTTCGTCTATACCGAGATTCAGGGCGGCGGGGCCGGGGCCCGGCCGGGCAAGGACGGGCGGGACGGTCAGGACTCGCACCTGGCCCGCTTTATGAACACCCCGATCGAGGCCTCGGAGATTGAGTTCCCGGTCCGGATCGAGCGCTACGAGTTCCTTCAGGACTCAGGCGGGGCCGGCCAGTTCCGGGGTGCCTTGGGGCTGCGCAAGGACATCAAGTTCCTGGTCGACAACGTCTCCTTCGCCCGCTACGGAGACCGCCAGGAGTTCGGGCCCTTTGGCCTTTTCGGCGGGCACGACGGGGCCAAGGGACGGTTCGTTCTCAACCCCGGGACCCCCGGGGAGCAGCGCCTCAAGTCTAAGGGCTTGAGCACGCTGCATCTCGGCGATGTAGTCAGCCTCAGGCTGCCGGGGGGCGGCGGCTACGGGGATCCTCGTGGACGCGACCCTGAACAGCTCTGCCAGGACGTTCGCGACGGGAAGGTCAGCCACGAGGCCGCCCGTGAGCTATACGGATTTGTAATTGACCCGGAGACTTTCCGGGTTGACGAGGAGGCCACCGAAGCCCTGCGAAGGGGTGACGGCTGTGCCCGGTGATCCTAATGAGATCCTCAGCGATTTGAACTATGACCCCGCCGGGGGCGAGCTGTCGTTCCGCGGGGTGCGCTACCTGCTGATCCGGCCGGAGACGGTGATGACCTTTCAGCGCGTGGTTGAGGGACGGCTTGGCGAGGCCGCCGGAGAGCTGCTCTTCGAGGGCGGCCGGGCCGGGGGAAGGCTTTCGACCCGGGCCTACCGGGAG
>JBGFRN010000002.1:0-6482 GCA_041695105.1 Bacillota bacterium
ACTTGGGCAAGAACCGGTCCAGGGTATCCTGGAGGGTATAACCGTCAGGAGGCGAGAATTCGTCGGCGCTGATGCGCCAGATAATCGGGTAATCATCGCCCACGGCCTTGCGGAGGGCCTCCAGCACCTTGAGGCTGAATAACTCCGTCTCCTGACCCCACTTGTCGCTGCGCTTGTTCAGGGTTCGGGACAAGAACTGGTGGATCAGCCCACCGTGGCCGGCGTGGATGTCAATGGCTTCAAATCCGGCCTCCTTCACCCGCCGGGCTGCCTCATAGTAGGCAACAATGATGCGTTTGATGTCATCGTCGTCAAGTTCCTGGCACATCTCGCTGGGAGCAGTAAAGATCGGGATCTCGGACGGCCCCACCGGCCGTAGGCCGTGACCTAACTTGGCCGGATTCGGGATGCATCCGGCGTGGAAGAGTTGAATGGCAGACGCGGCACCGTTGCGCTTGATGATATAAGCCAGTTCGTGGAGCCCGGAGATGTAGGAGTCGTCCTTCACGCTCAGGTGCCGGCGAAACCCCTGCCCCTCCGGGGTAATGTAGGTGGCCTGTACCGTCACCAGGGCCGAACCGCCCTTGGCCTCTTCGGCGTAGCTGGCCAGGATCCGATCATTGACGTATCCCAGGTCATCGCATTGGGACCGCATCTCCGGGGCGACCACGAAGCGGTTCTTTAGCCTTAGCTTCCCAAGTTGGAACGGCTCAGCGAACTTGTACATGGATTCGATCCCCCTTTCTATTTGGTAAAATGATGTACGGGTCTGTTCAAATCCTGGCGCCACACCGTCCGCAGTGGTCAAAGCGCTCCGGCATCCCCGAGGCTCCACATTGCGGACAGCCCTTTTCGTGTAGCCCCCACTGGGCACTCCGGTCCGGTTTGGCCAGCCGCTCCCGCATCTTCCGGTAGTTGGCCGGGCGCTTCTCAACAAAGGAACCCATGCCTTCCACGATTTCCGGCGACGTGTAGTGAAGGGCCAGCCAGTCCCGGGCGTGGCCGAAGGTTTGATTCCAGACCAGGTCCTTCAAGAAGTTCGTCTGCTGTTTCGTGTAACGCAGGCATTCCGGAAACTTGTCCACCAACTCCCGGCATAGGGTAGCCACCGCTTCGTCCAGTTGGTCATAGGGCACCACCTGATTCACCAGGCCCCATTCCAGGGCGCGGCCCGCCGGGATCTTCTCGCACAGCCACATGGCCTGTCGAGCCCGGCGGTCCCCCACCATTAGGGGCAGCCATTGGGTGGCACCGGCGGCCGGCACACTGCCCACCTTGGGACCCACCTGCATGAAGTAGACGTGGTCAGCCGCCACTGCCAGATCGCAGGCGAGCTGTAACTCGTTGCCGCCACCTACGGCCACCCCGTTCACCCTGGCCAGCGATGGCTTGGGCATGCCCTTGAGTAGGTTGAGCACCTGCTCCAAAATGCCGAGATGCTTCCAAAAGTAACTCGGCGGTGTCGGGAACTCCTCAACAAAATCTTTCAGATCCCGGCCCGTACAAAAGGATTTGTCGCCGGAACCGGTCAACACCACCACGGCCATGTCGTCATCCCAGGCCGCGTCCTGGAGAGCTTCCAGGAGTTCGAACAGGGTCAGTTCCCGCCACGAGTTGAAGGCATGGACACGGTTGATGGTCACGGTTGCCACCTGATCCTGTTTCTGGTAGAGAATGTCCTGAAAATCATAACTTTCCGCTGGACGAGTCCTAATCGATCTCACGGTATTCCCTCCACTTTGCCAGAACCTGACCTGCTATAACAATGCGTTGAATCTCGGACGTTCCTTCGTATATGCGCAATCCCCGGGCTTCTCGATAGAGGCGCTCGATGGGATAGCGTCTGGTCAAGCCATTGCCTCCGTGGATCTGCAAGGCCTCGTCGGCGACCCGAGCGGCCATTTCCGAACCGAACAATTTAGCCATGGATGCCTCCAGAGTAACCTGCTCCGCCCCGCAGTCTTTTTTGTAGGCCGCCTGGTAGACGAGTAGTTCCGCCGCCGCCAACTGGGTAGCCATATCGGCCAGCTTGAACTTGGTCGCCTGGAAGGCGGATAGACGCCGCCCGAACTGAGACCGTTCCTCCGCATAGCAGATCGCATAATTCATCGCTGCCTTGGCCAACCCCACCGCCGCCGCCCCAACGCTCCCTCGAAACATGTCCAGGGTCCGCATGGCCAGGTGGAACCCCTGCCCCAGATACCCCAACAGGGCAGTGGCAGGTACAGTGCAATTATCGAAGTAAACCTCGGCCAAGGTGTGTGGAGCCAGCAGTTCTGGGATCTTGCCCATTTGCATGCCAGCTGCGCCTTTTTCCACCACGAAGGCTGACAATGCTTGCTCCGTCTCGCCAGCCGCCGTTTTAGCCACCGTCACATAGACGTCCGCACGGGGAGCGTTGGTGATGAAACACTTAATACCGTTGAGGATATATTGGTTACCAGACAGTCTCGCACTGGTCTTGATCCCGCCCACATCGGATCCGGCTTCGGGCTCCGTGAGGGCCAGGGCCCCGAGTTTGCTGCCCCGGGCCAGATCTGGCAAATACTTCAGCCTCTGTTCCTCACAGCCGAGCAGGTTAATGCCATAGGCGGCGATCCCCTGCATAGTGAAAAGGGAATCAGCCTGTGGGCAGATCCGCATCAATTCCTCCCGAACAATGCAGATCGGTATGGCCTTAACGGTCGGATGGAGTCCCCCGTAGGCTGCTGGCACAACCAGCCGGAAGAGTCCCGCATCTGCCAGCAGGCCCACCAGTTCTTCAGATATCTCGCTATGTTCCGCCACCTCTGCCGCCAGCTCCCCGAGACGGCCCTTAGCCAACTGTCTCATCCTAGCTCGTAGCTCCCGGTCACTGTCAGAAAGGTACACGTCTGTAACAGACAAAACTACTCGCCTCCGCCTAAATGACTGCCGCATTCCGCAGGCCCTCGATTTCCGCCGCCTTGTATCCCAAATCCGCCAGGATCTCTTCAGTGTGCTCACCCAGCAAGGGTGGGGGACTGCGCAATTGCCCCGGGGTCTGGCTGAGCCGGATCGGGATACCCGTCACCTTGATCTGCCCAGCGGTCGGATGCTCAATCTCAGCCAGCATGTCGTTGTGCACAATTTGGGGATCCCGTATCAGATCCCCGTAGTCGTAACATGGTGCACAGGGTATCCCTTGCCCGGCGAGAATGGTGAGCCATTCCTGACAGGTATTTTTGCGGAACTTTGCCTGAAGCAGCGGGATCAATTCGTGACGATGGACGAGCCGCTGTGAGACCGAGCTAAAGCGCGGGTCATCTTGCAGGTGCCCCAGTTCCAGGGCGACGCACAGCCGCCTGAAGAACCTGTCGGTAGGAATCGAGACGTTGATGACCTGATCACGAGTCTGGAAATACTGCGCCGGCACCAGAAACGGGGAAGCGCTGCCCAGGCGGCCGGGGGTCTGGCCGGTGGCAAAGTAGTACGACAGGTTGGTGGCCTGCACGGCCAGGAGGGTGTCCAGAGCTGCGATCTCAACCTTTTGACCCACCCCGGTCCGTTCCCGGGCCAGCAACGCCAGCAGAATCCCGTTGGCGGCAAAAAGGCCGGCCGTCACGTCAGCCACGGGAAACCCCACCTTGCTCGGAGGGCCACCCTCCTCCCCCGTCACCGCCAGAACACCACCCAAAGCCTGAAAGATCAGGTCAATGCCGGGGCGATCCCGATAGGGCCCTTCCTGGCCAAAGGCCGAGATCGAACAGTAAGTGATCCGGGGATTGCGCTGGTATACCGTTTTGTAGTCCAGACCTAACTCCGTCACCACCCCGGGGCGGAAATTCTCCAACACCACATCTGCCCTTTCCGCCAAGTCAAGGAAGATTTTCCTGCCTCTGTCCGTAGTTAGGTTCAGGATGATGCATTTCTTGTTCCGGTTTACGCTGAGAAAATAAGCAGACTGATCTTGTATATAGGGCGGACCGAACTGGCGGGTACCATCTCCTTCCCGGGGCTCGACCTTGATGACCTCAGCCCCCATATCGGCCAGCATCATGGAACAGTAGGGGCCGGCTAGAAACTGGGATAGGTCTAGAACCCGGAATCCTGCCAGGGGCCCTGGAGCACCCGGGGTGGCGTTCAGATCTTGCATACTTCGCCACCATCGATGACGATTACTGATCCGGTCATGAAATCAGAGGCACCGGAGGCAAGGTAGACCACCAGGGGGCCGATCTCCATCGGATCACCGGCCCGGTGCATCGGGATTTTGGCCAGCCGACGGGCGCTGATCTCCGAGTCAGCGAACACCTTGGCCTGAGCCGTAGTTATGAAGGCGCCGGGGGCAATGGCGTTAACCTGCACGTTGTGTTGGGCCAGTTCCGCAGCCAATGCCTGAGTGAACAGCACCATACCGCCCTTGCTCGCCGAGTATGCCACCAGCGACGCCTTCCCACGCAGACCGGCAGTGGAGGCGATGTTGATTATCTTTCCTGACCGATGGGCCACCATGTGCCTGCCCACAGCCTGGGAACAGGCAAAGGCTGCGGTTAGGTTGGTGGTGATGACCTGGTTCCACATTTCCCCAGACATCTCCAGAAAGGGTATACTCGGAGCGATACCAGCGTTATTCACTAGCACATCGATCTTGCCGAAGGTTGCCAGCACCTGGTTGACCATGGCGTCAATGTGCTCCCGCCTCATCACGTCCACCGGGATCGCCAGGGCATGGACGCCGCATTCCTCCGCCTTCGCCGCAGTTTCGACGATATCTTCCCAACTGCGCGCCGTCGCCACCACATTGGCGCCCGCTTGGGCCAGGGCCAAGACCATGGCCTTCCCCAGGCCGCGGCTGGCGCCAGTCACGATAGCAACCTTACCGGTCAGGTCGAGATGGTTGCGTGCCAATAGCCAACCCTCCGCGTCCAAGTGTTCAGGTCTAACCATTTACTACATCTTGGGGTTGATTCGGGTCTCGGAACGGTCGGACCAGGGCTCCAGCACCGGCGTCATGAAGAAGATCTTGACCTTTCGCTCAACGAACCGCCACTTGCCGGTGCGGTTGCTCAACCGATCCCAGTACGTGGCAGAGATCAGAAGCGGAACTCCCTTGGCATTGGTGGCAGTGGCCCAGACGTCGGAAACCGCCGTGGCCTCGCCGCCATTCACCTCGATAGTGGTGTTGGTAGTCCAGTGGTGAGTCTCGGGCAGCCCCTGAAAGATGGCCCGAATCATGTTGCGGATTTCTTCTTTGTTTCGACACACGCCCCAGGGGGCGCCGATGTCCCAGACGGCTCCCTCTTCCCACTGTTCCATGAAAAGGGCCTCGTCAGCTTTGTCCACTCCATGGCAGTAATTAGCGATGGTCTCTTTAATGGCTTCCCGGGCCTCCAGGACTGCCAGCCGCTCTTCAACGGTCTTGGTAGCCAAGGACTTTCACTCCTTCCGTCACTGAGGATGAGCTAACCTTCGTTCTCCACGGGCTTCCAGGCACTCCCTCCCACCGATTTGGCTGTTGCCAGCCGTCTTCAAGACCCTCTGATTCAGGCATGCGTCTGGTGGCGTGGTAACAAGCGGCGTGTCCTCAGGGGCCGAGTACTGTGAAGTTATACTGTTGAGCCTTCACACAGTCAAGATAGCAAGAGCTGTGCCAAACAAACGGAAGTTGTCGTAATCGTGGATGGGAGTAGGGTGTCAGCATACTCTGGGGACCAGGGGCAAACAAAAAAAAGACCTGGGTATGCATAATTGCACATCCAGACCTCCACCATCACGACCTCAGGACACCGAAGTATCGGGGTTAACTTTCGTCTCAGAAGGCTTTGAGCTCTGCATATGCATAGCTGCACATACCTCCAGATTAACTGCGTGGCCGTTTCGATCGCCGTTGCCGTTTCCTGACTAGAGTGGAAAGATCAATTCCCAGTGAGTCGGCGGCCATCCGCAGGTTGGGGTGATTGGCCACAGCTTGCTCAATGATTTCGCTCTCATAGGCCAGCAGAGCATCCCTAAGGGAAAAGCGTAACATCTGTTGGTCCGCGATCAGCCGACCCCGGCACCCGGATGACGGCGCAGGAGCACTTGCATACGGCACGGCAACCGCTGGTCGACTGAATTGGGGTGGTAGAAGTTCCTCGCCCACCACCGGGCCGGACGCCGCCACCAGTAGCCGCTCTATCACATTGCTCAGTTCCCGGACGTTACCCGGCCACCGATAGTTCATCAGACTCTCCAGGACTGTGGTCGACAAGGTCCGGCTCAGTCCGTGCCGCTCGCTGTGCAACCGCAGGAAGTAGGCAATAAGGGGTATCAAGTCCTCTCGCCGTTCGCGCAGCGGGGGAACGTGGATGTGGATGACGTTGAGCCGGTAGTACAAATCCTCCCGGAATTGGCCGGCGATAATCATCTCTTCCAGGTTGCGGTTGGTGGCGGCGATGAGGTGGAAGTTGATTTCCCGCGGCTGCAGACTCCCCAGACGGAAGATCTGGCGATCTTGCAGCACATTCAGTAACTTGGACTGG
>JBGFRN010000176.1:0-6428 GCA_041695105.1 Bacillota bacterium
CGATAGCGATGCCCAGCGGTTGGAGCCAGCGGTACCCGCTCATGGCCGGCGGCTCCCGTAGCGCCCGGAGGCCGGCGAGCCCACGACGGCGTTATCGGTCCCGGCGGCCGCGGCGGCGTCGACTTCCTCCTTGACCGAGTGCCAGAGGCGGTGGTACAGCTCGGCAAAGCGCTTGTCGCCCAGCTCAGCCTCGCGGCTTCGGGGTCGCGGCAGGTCAATATCGACGATCTCCTTGATCCGACCCGGGCGGGCGGTAAAGACGGCCACCCGGTCAGAAAGCAGGATCGCCTCCTCGACGCTGTGAGTGACGAAGAGGACGGTCTTTTTGTTCTGCTGCCAGATGCTCATCAGCTCTTCCTGCATAATCGAACGGGTCTGGGCGTCGAGCGCACCGAACGGTTCGTCCATCAGCAGGATCTCCGGCTCGTAGGCCAGCATCCGGGCAATGGCCACCCGCTGCTTCATGCCTCCGGAGAGCTGTTTCGGAAAATGTCCCTCAAAGGCGGACAGGTTGGTCATCTTCAGATACCTGCGGGCGATCTCCAATCGCTCCCTCTCCGGGATCCCCTTCTCTTCCAGGCCGTAGGCGACGTTCTCGATCACCGTACGCCAGGGAAAAAGGGCGAACTCCTGAAAGGTAATCCCCCGGTCGGTGCCCGGTCCGGTGACGGGCCGGCCGTTGACCGTGATCGTGCCGGAGGTGGGGAAGACGAAGCCGCCCACCATGTAGAGAAAAGTGCTCTTGCCACAGCCTGAGGGCCCAAGGAGGGAGATGAACTCCCCCTCCCTGGCCTCCAGGTTGACGCCGTCCAGAGCCGTCACCGGACGATGACCTTTGGCCTCAAATCTCTTGGTGATGTTCTCCGCCCGGATCTTGCTCATCGGCGGCGCCTCCTTGCACAGTTGCGGATCACTTCACTGCGAGAACTACTTCGGCAGGTAAGCCTCGTCGTAGTAGTTCTTAACGTCGATCTTTTTCTTCAAGATCTTGCGCTCGGTCAGCCAGTCGAGGTTGGCCTGCAATGCCTTCAGGTCTGGCGCTCCGTTGGCGTCACGGTAGAAGTCGTCTTTGGTGATTAGGAACTTAGAGAGCAGATCGACCGGCATCTTGGAAACCTCGGAGGTCACCTTGATCGCCTCGTCGCGGTTCTTGACCACATAGTTGGCGGCGATCTTCCAGTCCTCGATGAAGGCCTTGACGGCGGCCGGGTTATCCTTGACGAACTTCTTGGTGAAGACATTGATCAACTGGACGAAGCGCGGGTCGATGTCGGTCAGCTTAAAGAGCTCGACGAACTCCCCGGTCGACTTGGCTCGATACAGAAACGGCTGCGGGAAGACGCCGGCCTGAATCTGGCCCTTACGCAGGGCTTCTTCCATCTGGCCGAACGGGACCTCGACGATCTTGACGTCGACCTCAGGCTTCAGGCCATTTTTCTGGAGCATCTCGCGGGCGATGTAATCGAGCGATGCGCCGTAGACGTTAACGCCCATCGTCTTGCCCTTCAGATCCTTGACGCTCTTGATACCGGAATCCTTTTTGGCCAGCCAGGTGGTCGAGAAGGACTCACCCTTGATCTCCATGATCATCCCACCGGTGACGATGACCTCAAGGTTGGCCTCGTCAATGCCCTTGCCGAGTGAGAGCGAGGCGACGGTGGCGGCGTCAAGCCCGCCGGCCGCCAGGGCCTGAACCTGAGGAGCCGTTCCGTTGAATTGGAACCATTCGATGGTGTAGGCCTTGCCGTGATTCTTGAGGATCTCCGGCCGCTTCATCATCACGTACTTGATCTCTTCGGCCGGGATGCCCCAACCCATCCGAATCTTGACCGGGGCCGCCGCCGGCTTCTGGTCCTTCGTTTCGGCCGGCTTCTTATCAGTTTGGGCCGGAGCCCCCGACCCGCCGCACCCGACGGCGGCTGCCAGCATGGCGATCACCAAAAGAATGCCAATCACCCTAAATGCCTTTTTGAAACTCATTTCTAATCCCCCTTGTATGCTGTCCTGTCTGCAAACTTAGGCCCCCGAGTTATATCCCCCAGCTTGGCCCGCACCACCCCCTTGTTTCTCTATCCCTACCTACTGCCTACCCCTCAATCGTATATTTCGACAAGTCAACCGGCTGAAACTGGACCCGCTCAAAGCGGAAGGTCCTCGGGTAGGGGCTGGTGGCATCGACACCCATTTTGGTGCCGATTCCACCGTCGGTGGTTGGATTCAGTTCGTGGCCGGCGGCCTCCGGGACCAAAATAATACCCCGCTCCGGCCGGAAGCGGGTGGCCATCGCCCACTCGACATCGACCGGGTCCCAGATATTTACGTCCTCATCGACGGCCACGACCATCTTCAGGGATGGAAAGGCCGCAAAGGTGGCTAGAATAGCGTTTCGCTGAATGCCCTCCCGGTCCTTTTTCAACTGAATGATAGCGTGGTAGAAACCGCACCCGCCGTGGGACAGGTAAACATCCTGCAGGGCCGGAACCAGTCGCTTGACGGTGCGGTAAATGCTGGCCTCAGCCATCAGCCCGACCGCGTTGTAGACCTCTCTCCCGGGAATGATGTGATGCCAGATAGGCTCTTGCCGGCGGGTCAAGGCTTTGACCCTGACCGTCCACCGCCGGTCCGGCTGAGCATGGTAACCGGTCACCTCGGCCGCCGGACCCTCAAGCTCACGAATCTCCGGCAAGCACTCGGCTTCCAGCACCACCTGGGCGTTGGCGATCGACTCTACCCCCACCGTCTTGGCCGGAACCAGTTTCAGCGGCTCCCCCAGCAAGTGGCTGGCAATGCCTAGTTCGTCGGAGTCAAGCGGGGCGGCGCTGGCCGGGACCACCGCGGCGATGTGCTCAGCCGGACTGACACCGATATTGATGGTAATCTCGAGCGGCTTTCCCCGGGCCTCGGCTCGCTCGTAGTAATCGCGCAGGTGGCGACCGAAATCCATCTGACAGGTCAGGCGATCGGGGCCAGTCACCATGAAGCGCATGATCGAGGCGTTCCTCACCTTGGTATCGGGGTCTTTAGCTACCACTACCGCCGAGGTGACGTAAGGCCCGCCTTCCAAGACCCCGGAGGTCGGGATGGGCAGGTCAGTACGGAGGTCAAACTTCCGGCGGGCAACTTCCTGGCACGGTGCCCGATCGACGACCACCGGTTGGATGGGTGCCTTTTGCCATTCAGCCACAATATCTGCAAAATAAAAACTGAGGTCACGCACCGGCCGCCCAAAGAGCTGGGCCAGGATTTGGCGATTCCAATAGAGGCCGGCCAAGACCGGGATCTTATGCCCTTTAACGCTCTCGAAGAAGACCGGTTTCTGGCCGTCAAAGTGGTGGGCTACCCCGGCTAACTCATGTCGGGCCTCTACCGCCGTCTTGATCCGGGTGAGCTGGCCAGCTTGGCCCAAAAACTTGACAATTCCCTGCAGATCAATCAAGCCGCGACCGGTCAGCCCCTCCTGAACAGCTTCCATCCTCTCGCCTTCCTTCACAAAACCATACTAATACATCAGGCTAGGCAGCCAGAGCACGATCTGCGGGAATACCCAGATTAAGACGATGCAGGCGGCATAGGCGGCCACAAACAGACCGATGCCCCTAAAGATAGAGTGAACCGGGATCTCCGGGGCCAGGCCGTGGACAATGAAAACGTTGACGCCCACCGGCGGCGTTATGGCCCCCATGGTGGTCAAGATGGTGATCAAGATGGTGTACCAGACCGGGTCATAACCCAGGGCCATGGCAACCGGGAAGAAAATCGGGATGGTCACCACCAGAAAGCCCAGGGCATCCATCAGGCAGCCACCGATCAGATATATCAGGGCAATCACCGACAAGATGACAAACGGTGGAACCGGAAGAGCGGCGGCCCAGTCAGCCAGGACGAACGGCAGCCGGGTCACCGTCAAAAACCGGCCAAAAACCACGGCCCCCGCCACCATCAGGACGACCATCGAGCTGACCCGCAGGGAGTCGAAAAGGGCCAGCCTGAAGTTCTCCCAAGAGAGCCGGCGGCGCAGCAGGGGTAAGACCAATGCTCCGAAAGCGCCGGCGGCGGCAGCCTCGGTGGGGGTGAACCAGCCGGCGTACATGCCGCCGATCACCAGCAAGAATAACAGCAGGATGTCAAGCAGGCCAGCCAGAGACGAAAGGCGGGCCGACCAGGAAGCCAGCGGTCCGGCGGGTCCAAGCTCGGGGTTGCGCCGGCAATACAAGTAAACGGTCGCCAGGAACAGGTGAGTCAGGATCAGGCCAGGGATGATCGCGGCCACAAACAGCTTTCCGATTGACTGCTCGGTCTGAACCGCGATCACCAGCAGGACCACGCTGGGAGGAATGACCACCCCGAGGGTCCCTCCGACCGCCACGCTGGCGCCAGCCAGGACCTTATCGTACTTGTACTTCCTCATTTCCGGGAGAGCGATTGTCCCCACCGTGGCCGTGGTGGCCGAATTGGAGCCGCAGACAGCAGAAAAGCCCATGCTGGCCAGGAGAGTGGTGGCTGCCAGGCCGCCCGGCAGGTGGCCAATCCACTGGTAAGCTGCCCGGTAAAGGCTGTCGGTCACCCCGGCCCGGAAAACGAAGTTGCCCATCAGAACGAAAAGGGGGATGACGCTGAGCCCGTATGAGGCGAACTGCCCCCAGACGTCGCCCGCGAGAAGATGAAAAGCTCCCTCGGTTCCCATGACGAAGATGTTCCCGACCACCCCGGCCAGAAGCATGGCGAAGCCGACGGGCATTTTCAGCATCATTAAGACGATCATCAGGGCGATCCCGGCCAAGGCGATTAAGACTGGATCGTCCATCATTTACCACCCCCCAACGCCCGTACCGAACGCCAGACGTCGAATAGCAGGGCTAAGGTCAGGCTGACGAAACCTATGGCCAGGGCGTAAACAAAAGGATAATAAGGTAATTTCATCGTTTCGGATAGGGAACCCACCTCAGCCAGTCGAGCGGCGTATACCATCAACCGGTAACTGACCACGGCAAACAAAAACATGGCCAGCAGGCTGATGACTGCTTCCAAAGCCGCCTGCACCCGCTTGGGCCACCGCTCAACCAGCAAGGCGATGGCTACGTGGCCGCGATGGACTTGGGTGTAGCCCAGGGCCAGGCCACTGGTCAGGGCTGCCAGCCAGGCCACGATTTCGATCGCGCCCGGGAATGGAGCACCGAAGGCCCGCAGGGCCATATTCACGACCGGAACCACCATCATGGCCACCATCGCCCCGGCTGCCAGCCAAGCCAAGACGGTATTCAGACGCTTATGTGCCTCTTCCAGGGCAATACCCCCTCAAGCCTTAATTGGCCCAGGTCCTCGGACCTACGAGGAAAATGGGCGTTCCCGGGCGCCGGAGCGGCGCGCCAGGAACGCCCCGGAAATCCTACCTGTACTCGGCCGCGTATTTATCCCGCAGCTCCTTGGCCCGGTCGATGAACTTCTTGCCCGGCAGCCCCTTGCCATCGGCCTGCTTGATCCACTCGTCAACCAGTGGCAGCAGCTTTTCATCCCACTTGGCTTTTTCTTGGGCCGAGATGGTGTGGACTTGTAGCTTATGGTTTTGCTTAGCCCAGTTAAGCGCGGCCTTGATATTGTCGTCATCGTGGTACTTGCCGGTCCAAAGGACCATCTCTTTAGCCAGGCCGTCCATTGCCTTCTTGACGTCGTCCGGGAGGGCATCCCACTTCTTCTTATCCATCACCGCCGCAAAGGTGGTGACAACCGTCGGATACTCAGTTACGTTCTTGACCATCTCAGCCAGTTTGAAGTCTTTCAGTACCTCGCGCGAGGTGAGATAGCCCTTGACGACCCCCTTCTGCACGGCCTCCGGAACCTCCGGCATGGCCATGCCCACCGGGGCTGCCCCCAGGGCCTTCAGGACCGGAACGGCCGATCCGGTAGCCCGCAGCTCCAAGCCCTTCAGGTCATTAAGGCTGGTCACCGGTTTGGCCGTCTGCAAGAAACCGGGTTCAGTCGTAAAGACGGTCAGGATCTTAAAATCCTTTAGCTCGGCCGGCTGGAATTCATTTACCAGGTCCCACATGACCAGGCTGGAAACCTTGGCATTGGGAAACCCGAGCGGCAGGGTCAAGCCGTTAAGCAGCGGGAACCGCCCTGGATCGTAAGCCGGCGCTCCTAGACCAATGTCGGCCACACCCTTTAAGACGCCATCGTACATGTCCTGAGCGTTAAGCAGGGTGCCGGCCGGGAAGGTCTGCACCTTAACCTTGCCGTTGGTTCGTTTTCCGATTTCCTCAGCCCACTTGTCCATCTGCTTGGCCGGGAAAGTCGTCGCCGGGGCAAAGAAGGCGTACTTTAGCGTGATCGGCTGCTGAGTCTCTGCCGGCTTGGGAGCCGGTGCCTGCCCGCCGGAAGGGCTCGGGCTCGATCCACATCCAGAAGCCAGAAGAACACCTAACACTACC
>JBGFRN010000181.1:0-6321 GCA_041695105.1 Bacillota bacterium
ATAACTACATGATCCTGGCCGGGGCGGACAATTACCTGGTCCGGGACGGGCGGGAAACCGACGTCTTCTATACCTGCCTCCCGCTTTTTCACGGCAATGCCCAGGGACTCTCGACCATCCCGGCCCTGCTCGGGGGCTGCACCCTGGCCCTGGGCGAGCGCTTCAGCCCGGTCACTTTCTGGGACGAAGCCCGCGCCTACGGTGCCACCCAAATTAACTTCATCGGTGCCATGCTGGCCATCCTGTTCAAACAGGCACCCGATCCGAAGGACCGGGATAACTTAGTTAGGGTAGCCATGGGCGCCCCGGTTCCGGCTGCCCTTTTCAAGCCGGCCGAAGAACGCTGGGGGCTAAAACTGCTTGAGGGATTCGGTCTGACCGAAACCGGGATGATCGCCTACCAGTCGCTCGAGAACCCCGTCCCCGGATCATTCGGAAGGGCCCTCCCGCAATACGAGGTCCAGATCTTCGACGACAACGACGAGGAGGTTCCGCCCGGGGCGATTGGAGAGATCGTCATGCGCCCGAACCGCCCCCACTCGATGATGGAAGGCTACTACCGGATGCCCGAGAAAACCCTCGAGGCCTTCCGCAACCTCTGGTTTCACACCGGGGACTACGGCAAGCGCGACGCCAATGGGAACCTATATTTCGTCGACCGGAAAAAAGACGCCATCCGCCGGCGCGGGGAGAACATCTCCTCGTTTGAGGTAGAAAAGGTCGTCAACGGCCACCCGGCCGTGGCCGAGTCGGCCGCCATCGGCGTGCCTTCCGAACTCGGGGAGGATGAGGTCAAGATCTGCGTGGTTCTCAGGCCGGGCCAGAGCCTGTCGCCCGAGGAACTGATGGCCTGGTGCGAGGAACGGATGGCCTACTTCATGGTCCCGAGGTACGTAGAGTTGGTCGAGGGCCTGCCCAAAACCCCCACCGAGCGGGTGGAGAAATACAAGCTCAGGCAGTCACCGCTAAACGACCGGACCTGGGACCGGGAAAAAGCCGGGTATAAACTGAAGCGCTGAGGAAAAGGGCCTCCGGCAACAACGGCCGGGGGCCATCCTCTGCCCGGCGGGAAACGTTAAATCGCCCTGCCCAGGAAGGAGATTTGATTCCAATGCTAAAGTATTCTGTCACCAGCACCTCACTTCCCGGGGCGGTGAATCGCAGGATGGCCCTCGGCAAAGGGATCTCCAAAAGCAACCTGGCCGGCCTCTACCAGATAGCCCTCGAAATGAGTTCAGCCCGCAAGCCCGATCGGGTCCTGCGCATGATCGTCAGGAGCGCCCGGCAACTTCTGAAGGCCGACGCCTCATATGTCGTGCTCTTCGACGAGCCCGGAGGCTTCCTCTACGTGGGTCCCCACAGCGGCCTGCGAACCAAGGCCTTTAAGCAAGTGCGGCTCAAACCGGGCGAGGCGGCCTCGGGCTGGATCTTCCAGGAACGCCAGCCGGTTTATTCCCATGACTATTTCGCCGATCCCCGTTTCCCTCACACCATTGACAATGTGGTCGCCGGGGAGGGAATCGTTTCCGGCATTGGAATCCCATTGATTTTTGAGGAGCGGGCCCTGGGCGTCCTGTACGTCGTCAACCGCACCGTGACCCATTTTACTCCCGACCAGGTCGAACTGCTGGGTCTTTTCGCCAACCAGGCCTCGATCGCCCTGGGTATGGCCAAGGTTCACGAAAAACTTGAAAGGCAGAACCGGCGGCTGCTGGCCCTCAACCAGTTGGGGACCAACGTCCTGGGGACCCTTGACCTGCAAACCACCCTTTCCTCGGTGGCTGAATGGAGCGCGCGCCTGTTTGGGGGCAGCGCTGCGTCCGTCTGGCTGTTGGAAGACGGATCGCTGGTCAAACGCGGAAGCTTTCCGGATGGCCAACGGGCCAGTGTTGAAAAAATCGCCTTTGAAGAACTGAGCCACCTGGTCCCAACCGAGTCGGTGGTCACGGTACAACGTTTGAACAACGGTTCCAAGCGGTTGCTGCCGTACCAATACAAATCTGGGGTAGCCATCGGTCTCACCCTAGCCAAGAGAAAAACCAAAGCGATTATCGGCCTCAGTGCCCCGGCTGAGTACCGGCTGAACGACGAAGACCGGTTTTTCTTGGAGACTCTTGGTCGTTACGCTCTAATGGCCATTGAAAACGCCCTCAGTTATTCCCGGATTGACAACAAGCTGGCCCAGAGGATCCGTGAGCTGGCAATTCTTTCAGAACGAAACCGCATCGCGGCCGACCTTCATGATACGGTTATCCAGATACTCTTCGGGGCCGGGCTGACCCTGGACCGGATTTTTTTGACTGAGGATCCGGAACGGCGGGCCCACCTTCTTGAGGAAATCGTCCGCCAGGCCAAAACCCTAATCCAAAAAGGAATTAGCGAAATCCGCCATGTGATTTATGAACTGACCGGCCCGCCCGACCACCAGCCGCTTTCCGAAATGCTGGTCAAGCTGCTCGACCGGCCGGGAATGGAATCTGGCCTGCGCACCCGTTTGGAGATCAGGGGTGAGGTTGAAGACCTCCCCCTGGCGGCCAAACTCCTGATCGTCCGGGCCGCCCAGGAACTGGTGACCAACGCCGTCAAGCACTCGCGGGCCGGTGACCTGGCCCTGCTCCTGAAGGTAGGCCCGAAATGGATCACCGTCCAGGCGGTCGATGATGGACTCGGCCAGGCCGACAGCATTCGCCGGATCATCGGTCAGGGGCGTTTTCACTTCGGCCTCTCGATGCTGTCCGAAAAGCTGAAACAGGTCAAGGGAAAGCTTGAAATTAAAGACAACCGCCCCAGAGGAATCATTGCCAAAGCCACTTTCCGGCTGGACAAGTTCGCCGAGCCTGACTGACTGTAGGAGGCAACCGCGTATGAATCGGCCCGAAACCCCATCCAAAATCAAACTGGTGATAGTCGACGACCACCGGGTGGTTCGAGAGGGCCTGAAATTCCTGCTCCAAGCCGAGGAGGACCTGGAAGTGGCCGGCGAGGCGTCCTCCGGGGCCGAAGCCCTGAGGCTGGCGGAACGGATTCACCCGCAAGTTGTCTTGCTCGATTACCGTTTGAACGACATTGACGCCTCGGAGGTCTGCCGCCAGATTACCGAAGGAGACCCCGAAACGGCGGTCATTGTCCTGACCGCGTACAGCGACGACGATATCCTCCGCAAATCCCTCGAAGCCGGGGCGCGGGGATTCGTCCTGAAAAATGTAGAAGCCTTTGACCTGGTCCGAACTATCCGTTCGGTGGCCAAAGGCGATGGAAGACCTTAATTGTTCCAACCGGCTCGACCTGATATCCAAAGGCTTTCGGGAAGGCCTGATCAAGTAGGTCCTTCTCAGGCCCCGTTGAAAAGCTGCCTGAGCCGGCTGAAGAAACCGCCGGCTTGAGTGGCGGCCTGCTGGCGCTTGACGCTGCGCCCGCTCAAGCGCTCGGCCACCCGTTTGATGGCCTGGGCGGCCGGGGAATCGGGGCTGTCGATAACCAGCGGCACCTGCCGCTTGATGGCCTTGGTTACGCTCGGGTCGTCCAGGACCGCCCCGAGGTATTCCAGCTCGATTCCGAGGAAACGGTAAGCGGTCTCGCTCAGCCTGCGGGCCACGCCGTCGGCCTCGGACTGGCTGGCGGCCCGGTTGATCACCAGCCTGATCCCGCCCCGCCGGCCCTGCTCGGCCAGCACCTTCAAGATGCCGTAGGCGTCGAGGGTGGCCGGGGGCTCGGGGTTAGTCACCAGCAGGACCTCATCAGCCGCGAGGAAGAAGTTGGTGACGTTTCTTGACAAGCCGGCTCCGGTGTCGACCAGGATTAAATCATTTGATTTCTCAAGCTGGCTCAGGGCGTTGATCAGGCGGCCAAATTTCCACTCGCTGAGGTTGGCCAGGTCGGCCAGGCCCGAACCGCCGGGAACGACTCGGAGCCCGTTCGGACCCTCGATCATGATTTGATTGAGGGTCTTCTCCCCGTTGATCAAATGGGTCAGGTTGTTGGACGACTCCAGCTTGAGCATGACCTCGACGTTGGCCATGCCCAGATCGGCATCGATCAGGGCTGCCCGCACCCGGGACCCGGCCAGGGCCAGACCGAGATTGACGGCCAGGGTGGTTTTGCCCACCCCTCCCTTGCCGCTGGTGACGGCGACGACCTTAGCCGAGCGCTGGCGCTGGTCCTGCAGGGACCGGATCAGCTCAGGGGTCATCGTCAGGAGGAGCGACGGGATGGGTTTCAGGCGACGCTCCTGAACTTGGGTCAATAGGGTCTCGCCGGGCGCGGGGGGTGAGCTTCCGGGATTGACCAGGGACAGCGAGACCTCGGACCCGGCGTTGAAGACGGCCAGGCGTCCCTCCCGGAAGGGCTGCGAGATCAGCAGGGTATAGGTATCGGCGTTGATGACGCGGCTTTCGTAGTAGAGGACCCCTCGGGATGAGCGGACCTCAACCCAAAGCGGGCGGTTGGTCCAAGCCTCCTCAGAGCTAAACAAAGCCGACTCCCCCTAGGCTATTATCCAGGAGGGATTTCGACATTCCCAGCCCTATACCTTTCGGTTATTTGACAAGAACTGCTGACCTGCTCCACAGAGCTTCTTAAGGCCAGTAATTTCTAGGGCAGGCGTCAATTAGTTTGAGCTTGCCTGTAAACACGGCGCTTGCTCAAAGAGAGCTGGGACCGATCCCAGCTACTTTTTGTCAACAACCGCCAAAAGGCGGGGGTAATTTTTTGATGGTCATTGGACTGGCTATCCCTGCCGGTCGAGCACCCGGTACTGAATCGCCTCCGATAAATGGGGGACCCGGATCTCCTCCGACCCCTCCAGGTCGGCGACCGTCCGGGCGACCTTGAGAATCCGGTCGTGAGCGCGTAAAGAGAGGCCTAGCCGGCGGAAGGCCGATTCCATCAGCCGCCGGCACTCGGTCGAGAGGCGACAGAACTCCTTGAGCTCGTCCGGACCCATTTCGGCGTTACAGTGGACCGGCGATCCGCCGGGGCCGGTAGAAGGCGGCACTTCAGGGTAAGCGAACCGGCGGCGCTGCAACTCCCGTGCGGCCTGAACCCGGGCGCGAACAGCGGCGGAGGGCTCTTCGGTGGCCTCCGAGCTGACCTGCTCGTACCTGACCGCCGGGACCAGGATGTGGAGGTCAATCCGGTCAAGGACCGGCCCTGAAACCCGACCGTAATAGCGCTCAACCTCCCGTGGCGGGCAGCGGCAAATCCGTTCGGGATCCCCTTGGTACCCGCATGGGCAAGGGTTCATGCCGGCCACAAGAAGAAAACGCGAGGGAAACTGAAACGAGCGTCCGGTACGGGTTACCGCCACCCGGCCGTCCTCCAGCGGCCCTCGAAGCGACTCAATGGCGTCGCGCCGGAACTCTGGGATTTCGTCGAGAAAGAGAACCCCTCGGTGGGCCAAGCTGACCTCGCCTGGCCTGGGGTAGCTCCCCCCGCCAATCAGGGCGGCGGCGCTCACACCGTGGTGTGGAGCGCGAAACGGGCGGGTTTTGAGGAGCCCGGTCCCAGCAGGAAGCAGCCCGGCAACACTGTGTATCTGGCTGGATTCCAAGGCTTCGTCTGGGGAAAAATCCGGCAGGATCGCCGGCAGGCGCCGGGCCAGCATCGTCTTGCCCGACCCGGGCGGACCGACCATTAGCAGATTATGCCCGCCGGCAGCGGCCACCTCTAGGGCCCGCTTGGCGGCGGCCTGTCCCCGCACCTGGGCCAGGTCAAGACCATGGCCGTGGTTGACGCCGGGCTCAGGGCTATGGTCGGAGTTCTGGTCGGAATTCTGGCCGGTGATCTGATCGAGGTTATGGTCGAGGTTCGGTTTAAGGCCGCGCAGCCACTCGACCACCTCGGAGAGGTGCCCGGCTGAACCGACCGCGATTAGGCCGGCGCAGGCGGCCTCGGCCCGGCTGGACGTTGGGACGACCAGGCCTATCGCTCCAGCCCGGGCCAGCCCAAGCGCCATCGTAAGCAGGCCGTGAACCGGCCTGAGTGAACCGTCGAGCGAGAGCTCGCCGACCAGGGCCGTTCCATTCAAGCGGCCGCCTGGAATCTGGCCGGAGGCCGCTAGCAAACCGACCGCGATTGGCAGATCGAAAGACGGCCCCTCCTTGCGCAGGTCGGCCGGTGCCAGGTTAACAGTTATCCGGCGTGCCGGGAATTCCAGACCCGAGTTCCTCAGGGCCGCCCTTACCCTCTCACGCGACTCGCGAACCGCCGGATCGGGCAGGCCGACGATTTCAAAGGACGGGAGACCGTTGGAGACGTCGACCTCGACCTGAATCGGGTATCCTTCGATCCCCTGGACGGCCGCGCTCAGGACCCTGGCCATTG
>JBGFRN010000300.1:0-34762 GCA_041695105.1 Bacillota bacterium
ACCGGGGACACACTGCGGCCTGGGGGTCATAGTTACACGCCTAAAAAACTCTGATTCCTGAAACCCTTGTGCGGCGCTTTGTTGCGCCTATCATTTATCTAGTCACTGTCGAACTCGGGTTAGTTTCTAAACATTAAACCCTGGATATAGCGCCTCAACATTCAACCGCGAACCTTCAACCGCGAACCGAACCCTAAGCAGGAACTTCTCGACAGGCGGCCAATAGCTTTTATATGGTCCTAAATTGGACAAAAAAAGCCCGGCGTCCCTGGCGCCGGGCCATTCACGTCTCCCTCTTGTGCGTGGGGCTGGCGCTGGGCGGCCTCGGTCCAGGCGCGGGCGTGCTCGGCGCCACCCTGGCCAGCGCCACCCAGGGCAGCGCTAGCCTGGAAAGCTCCGGCCCCGGCCTGAGCCGGGCCCAGACTCCGGCGATCGAGGATCGGGGTGGAACCTTCCGCGTTCTCCAGCAGCGGGAGCAGGAAGTGCGGGAGACCTTCGAGGCCCTGGCTAAGCTCCAGATCGAGATTCGCGGCCTGAAAGAGAAGCGGTCCGCTCTGGATCGTGAGATCGCCAAGACCGGAGAAGATCTGCTGGCCCTGGAGGTTAAACTAAAAGAGGCCGAAGGGCGCCGGGAACAGACCAAAGCGGCCGCCTCCCGGCGACTGCAGGTGATGCAGGAAAACGGTCAAATCAGGTATTTTGAGGTCCTTTTTAGGGCGGCCTCATTCAGCGACTTCGTTTCCCGATTTGAGACCATCCGGTTCATCCTTCAAAACGACCTGCAGCTTTTCCAGCGCTTCCAGGCCCTGACCCGGGAGGTTGAAACCAGACTGGCCGAGATCAGGGAACGGCAGGAGAAATTGAAGACGGATCGACTCAATCTGAATCTGATCGAGACTCGCCTTCAGGGGGCCGCCCTGGAAAAGGAGACCCGGCTCAGATCCCTGAGCGCCGACCGGGCCGAGGTCGAACGCCGCCTGGAGGAGCTCGACCGCCGGTGGTCCAAGGGTTTTGGCCAGGTTCGGGCGCTGTACGACCACCTGGGCGAGATCGGCCAAGATCTGCGTCTGGTGGGGGCCAGGACCGAAATCCGCTGGTTCCCTTTCCGCCTCACTATCGTATTGACACAGGACAACTTGGCTATCTACCTGGCTGCCAAGGGCTCCGGGGCCTTCCTTCCTCGGATCGAGGACGGTCGCCTGACCTTCACCCTGCCGGGCCAGAACGGCGGGCTTTTCCTGAAGGTGCGGCCCGTGCCTAAAGGCAACCAAATTGATCTGGTGGCTGAAGAAATCAAGCTTGACGGTATTCCGATCTCGCGGGGGGCCTGGGAGGACTTGCTCGGCCGTCGCGAGTTGCGGATCCAGGCCCGTTCCGTTCCGGGCGAGTACCGGATTTCCGAGCTGGTCGCCGAGTCCGGCCATCTGGTGATTCAGGTGGAGCGGTAAGCGCGAGAGGCCGCTCCGGTCATTATTTGCTACCGCATTGTATCTGCCGCGGTGCGAATCCGGAGCCAGATAAGCCAGATAAGCCAGATAAGGTAGATAAACCAGTAGTTGCGTTTTCAAGCCTGATAGGGGTAAGATAGAAACATTCGAGAAACCACGGTGACATGCATACAAGGAGGACAAGGCATGCGTTTTGGTATTACCGAGCTGATCGTGATCCTGGTGATTGTCCTTCTGATCTTCGGCCCGAGCCGGCTCCCGGATCTGGGCAAGGCCATCGGGAGAACCATCCAGGGTTTCAAGGGCGCCTCCAAAGAAGAGGAGGCCGAGAGCAAGGAGGCCAAGGACGGCAAAAAGGCATAGTTCTGCCGGCTGACTAATGAACGATTTTAGAATGACCGTTTTTCAACATTTGGAGGAGCTTCGCCGGCGTATAATGTATTCAGCGCTGGCTTTTTTGGTTGGCACCATCGCCGCCTATAACTTCTCCGGGTACCTAATCGAGTTGGCCCTGCGCCCTGGGTATAAGTTCATTGAGGCCGGCGGCGGGCAATTGATCTTCAAGACGGTTACCGAAGGCTTCATGCTTAACCTTCAGGTCGCTGTTTACGCCGGGCTGATTCTGGCCTCGCCGGTGGTTCTTTACAACCTGGTGGCCTTTATCATTCCTGGACTGGAGCCGCACGAGAGGCGGTACATCTATTCTATCCTGCCGGCCTTCCTAATTTTGTTTGCGATTGGGGCCACCTTTGCTTACAAACTTTTTCTCCCCTACACCTTCGAGTTTTTTGCTTCGTTCACCAGTGAGAGCATCAAGACCATGGTTTCGGCCCAAGACGTCCTCGCCTTTTCGCTTCGTTTCATCATACCGTTTGGCCTGATCTTTGAACTTCCGCTGCTGGTCTTTTTTTTGACCAAGCTCGGTATCATCTCGACCGGGTTCCTGGCCCGCAACAGGAAATACGCCATACTCATTATTTTCATCATCGCGGCCGCCCTGACCCCGCCGGACGTGGTTTCTCAGACCGCGATGGCGCTGCCGATGATCATTCTTTACGAAGCCAGCATTTGGCTGAGCCGCTTCGTCACCCCGATGAGGCGTCCACAGGAATAGTCCGAACGCCGGTTCGATTTACTCACACTTTGTGGACATCTTGTGGATAAGGTGTTCGCATTTTCTTTTTGGAGGTTGATCGTATTGCGCTACCGGCTTCTGGCGGTGATTGCCGCCGGGCTCCTCCTCGGCCTGGTCTACTTCACGGCTGGCCGGGGTTGGCTTGGCCCCGAAGGGGGAACGGCCCTGCTTCTGGTCTGGGAATTGCGCGACGGGCAGCCGGTGACGAGGGCCAGAACCGTGGAAACAGCGGCGGCGGATTTCGAGCCACCTTCGTTCTCGCCGACCTCGGGTGAGTTTTTCCTGCCCCAGTGGGCCTCCCGCCCCTGGCTGAAACAGTCTCTTCTGATCTGGCGCCCGGACGATTCCGGCCCGATCTCGCTCCGCTGGGCCACCCCACGTCCCTGGCGGCTGGTCCCCCTGGTGAGCCATGATCCCGGCGGTCCGGCCATGACCGGGGTAGATTCGGAGGGCCGGGTGAATATAGTTCACCGTGGGGAAAAGGCCGTGTTATCCCCGGGAGCGGACTGGGGTGCTGTTTGGACCGAAGGCTCAGTTCAAAAGGGCATCAGGGTCGTCCACCGGGGGCTTTACCGGGTGGCTACCAGGGCCGCCGACTGAGGCCGCGCCCGGACCAAAGCCGTACGGGATATTATTGATTGCCGGGGGTCTGCCATGGAAGAGGTAGGAGTCGCCGTTGCTTTCGCCGCGGGCTTGGCGTCGTTTTTGTCCCCTTGCGTCCTGCCCCTGGTTCCGACCTACCTGAGCTACCTGACCGGGGCCTCGCTCGACGCCTTGACCTCCCGCGACATCTCGGGCCTGCGCGCCAGGGTCCTGGCCAATTCGGGGGCCTTCATCCTGGGCTTCAGCCTGCTGTTCATGGCCTTTGGTGCCGGTGCCAGCGCCGTCGGGGGCTTTTTGCAGCAGCACGCCGATACTGTTCGCCGGGTCAGCGCCGTCCTGATTATCTTCATGGGGCTTAACCTGATGGGCGTAATTAAGCTCGGCTTCATGCAGCAGGAGCGACGGTTCGACCTTGGAAGCGGCCGGGGCGGCAGCCCGGGACGATCGTTTCTGCTCGGGATGGCCTTCAGCGCCGGCTGGTCGCCCTGTATCGGCCCGATCCTGGCCTCGATCCTCGCCCTGGCGGGCACCTCCGGCGGGCTTGGCCGCGGGGTTCTGTTGCTGGCCGTTTATTCGCTGGGGCTAGCCATACCTTTTTTCCTGGCGGCTTTATCGATCACCGGATTCCAATCCCTGTTCCACCGCTTCCGAACTTACCTGGGCTACGTTAACCTGGCTAGCGGGCTGTTGATGGTCGCGGTCGGGCTGCTGATGTACTTCAATTATTTCGTCCGGCTCTCGAGCTACGTGATCTGGGGCTGAGCCGGGAGACCGGCAACCCCATGCGAGGTGGTGTTTTGGTTGCCAAACACGAGACGCTTGATCTCCATTGTGGCGGTTTTAATTTTGGCTCTGATGTTGGCCTGGGCGGTTTATCAGGACCTGTTTCCCGGAGCCGGCCGCCCGACCGAGGAGCGCCCGGCTGTCGGCTTTCTGGCTCCCGATTTTGCCGGGATCGACGTGGCCACCGGCCGGACGGTCAAACTGGCCGATCTGAAGGGCAAGCCGGTCTTGCTCAACTTCTGGGCTACCTGGTGCCCACCCTGCCGTGAAGAAATGCCGGATCTGGACCAACTCAGCCGCGACTTTAAGGATAAGGCCTACGTCATCGCCCTGGGGGCCGATCCGGGTGAGCCGGCTGAGCTCCTGGCCGGCTACGCCAAACAGAATAATCTGGCCGGCCTGACCATTCTTCGGGACGCCACCGGTTCGGCCGCCCGTCGCTTCCAGGTGCGGGCGATACCGACCAGCTTTTTCATTGACGCCCAAGGGGTCATCCGAGACTACAAGCTCGGGGCCATGAGTTACCAAACCATGGTTGAAGGTCTAAAGAGAGCCGGGGCCAAATAGCCGGTTCATTAGCGGGGCCATCCGGCCATAGACATGGTACGAGGTGGTCGAAGTGACCCTGGATCAGGCCCCTCTGGGGAGACCGGTCCTGCTGCGAGATTTCCTCGACCGCAGGATTGAGCATCAGGCGGTCCGGCTCGGCCTGGTCGAGGGCACCTTGGTCGTTCCCCTGGAAAGGATCCCCGGCGGGCCGACCGTTTTGGGCCTGGGCAACCGGGAGATCGCCGTCGGGCTGGAGTTGGCCCGGGCCGTCCTGGTCAGGCCGTTGGTCAGGCGACTGGTCTCCGGGGCCGAGCGCCCATGAGCACCATCGTTTTGGTTGGGAACCCAAATGTAGGCAAATCGGCCGTTTTCGGCGCTCTGACCGGCACCTACGCCGAGATCTCAAACTTCCCCGGCACCACCGTTGAGGTCTTCGAGGGCCGGTTGGGGGATCACTGGGTGATCGATACCCCCGGGGTTTACGGCCTGTCCGGTTTAAATGATGAAGAAAGAGTGGCCGGTTCCGTCTTGCCCGGGGCCGATCTGGTGGTCAATGTCGTTGATTCGGTCAACCTGGCCCGGGATCTGTTTTTGACCCTTCAACTCCTGGGAATGGGCCTGAGGCCGGTTCTCTTTCTAAATATGAGCGACGAGCTGTGGGCCCGGGGAATGGAGATCGACGCCCCCGGGCTTTCCGCCCTTCTTGGCCTGCCCGTGATCCAAGGGGCCGCCGTCAGGGGCCAGGGGATCAAAGAACTTACAGAGGGAATCACTTCAGCCCTTGAGGCCGGAGGAAGCGGTTCCCGCCCGCTGGGTCTAGCCATGCGGGGTCAAGCCCCGCAGGGTCTGACCCAGGCACCGTCCATGGCCCCGGATGATTACCGCGCCCTGCGAACCGAAGCCGACCGTATCGCCGATCGGGTTCTGAAGGGCCGAGGTCGCTCGCGGCCAATGGCCTGGTGGCTGGGGCGGGCCAGCCTCAATCCTTGGACCGGATTGCCGATCCTGGCTGCCGTCCTTTGGAGCGTTTACTACGTATTGGGCGACCTGGTCGCCCAGCGGCTGGTCGACTTCACCGAAAAGACCGTGATGGAGGGTCTCCTGGTGCCGTTGCTGGCAGCTGGGCTCTACCCGTTGACCGGTAACGACGGGCTTTTCCACGCCCTGCTGGCCGGCCGGTACGGGCTGGCCACCATGGCCGTCTCATATATCTTCGGTTTGCTCCTGCCTCTGGTGGCGGCATTTAACCTGATCATGGGGCTGCTCGAGGATTCCGGATATCTGCCCCGGGTTGCGGTTTTGTCCGACCGCCTGTTGACCTGGGTGGGTCTGAATGGACGGGCCGTCATTCCCCTGATCCTGGGTCTGGGGTGCGTGACCATGGCTACCATGACCACCAGGATCCTGGGAAACCGGCGGGAGAGGTTCATCGCGAATTTCTTGCTCGCCCTGACGGTGCCCTGCTCGGCCCAACTCGGGGTGATGGCGGCCATGCTCGGTCCGCTTGGGGGAGAGTATGTCCTGGCCTGGGGGGCGGGTCTGATGGCTGTGTTTCTTGCCTCCGGGCGGATGCTGGAGAGGCTGCTGCCCGGGCGGCCGACTCCACTGTTAGCTGACCTGCCGCCGCTGAGGCTGCCCAAAACCGGCAACATCCTAAGCAAGGCCTACCGCCGCTCCAGGTGGTTCTTGATCGAGGCCGGGCCCTTGATGGCCCTGGCTTCGCTCGGAGTGGCCCTGGCCGATTACCTTGGCTGGCTGGCCCGTTTGGAACAAAATCTAGGCCCATTCTTTGAGGGCTGGCTCAGGCTTCCGGCCGGGGCGGCCCCGGCCTTCCTGGTTGGTATGCTCCGGCGCGATTTCGGGGCGGCCGGACTTTACGGGCTGCCCCTGGACCCGGGCCAGAAGCTAGTGGCCGTCTTTACCATGACCCTCTTCGTCCCCTGCTTGGCCTCGACCATGATGGTCGTCAAGGAACGAGGCCGTGTTGAGGGGGTTTTTCTTTGGGCGGCGGCAATGGTCACCGCGGTCGCTCTTGGCGGGATGGCCGCACGGTTAGTTCATTGGGCTGGCTTATGACGTGATGGTATGGTTCGTGATGGTATGGTTATAGTGAAGTTCGTATTAATGAAGTATCTCAAGCAACCGGTGCGGGATATCGCTCAAAAAGAATATAAGTTCACCCCCAAAAATCACAGGGAGCCGTGGCTGGCGCGGCTTTTTGTTGTGGCATGAATTTTGCTATACTTAGAATAATTGGAGGCACAATTGGAGGCGGGCATTTTGAAAAAACCAGTTGCTATTTTTGCCGTTTTTATCTTGATCTTGGCTGGATACCTGGTTTACCGCAACATTATTTCAGGGCCTGTCTCGGCCGGCCCGCTGGGACCGGCACTGGATTTTCCCGGTGAGTGGGAGGGGTTGAAGCGCACGGCTCTGATTTCGGGTGACAGCGCCTTGCTTGAGTTCAAGAGGCTTCATGGAAAATCGATCCCCGTGGTGGGGGGTTACAAGGTTGATTACACCGGCCCTTCAGAAAAGGTCATCCTTTGGGTGGCCGTTGCCCAGGACCCGCGGGAGGCCGAAAAACTGGTTAAAGAAATGACCGATAAGATGATCGAGGCCGCCGGGACTCCGAGGGAGCACTTTTCCTCACCGGTTAAAGCCCCTTTGGGGAACCTGACGCTCTATTTCACCAGGGGTTCGGGCATGAACAACTACTATTACGCGCGCCAGAACCTGGTCTACTGGGTCGGTCTCAACTCTCAGCGGGAAGGCAACCTGATGATGAAGATCGCCGAGGGAGGTCTGTGATCGATGAACCGCCGGTGGCTGTTTCTGGTCGCGATTCTGGCCGCCATAACCCTGTATAACACCATTGGATACCACTATTTTGACGGGGTATGCTGGCTGGCCGGGCGCGGGGTAACCGGTGGGGTGTGGAGTCAGAACCACGTCAATTGGGCCTTGACCCTCTTCCATTCCGGGGTGGTTATTGCGGTAGTCCTGCTGGCGGTAGGGTTTTTTGCCAGCCTAGGCCTGACCCCGGGCCAGGACCAGGGGGCCGAAGGTGAGTGCCCCCGCTGCTCGCGTTCTGTCTCGGCCGGCTGGAAGCTTTGCCCGTATTGTGGTTTGGATGCCCTGGGGCTGAGCAGGTAGCAATTGAAGATTGGATGTTGGAAATAGTACAGTCAAGGCCCTTTTGACTAGTCGCCAAAACCGCGCCATGGCTACAATTCGCTACTTGACCCTTTCAAAAAGCGGCTGTCATAATTGTAGAAAGGATTGAGAGGGGAAATCCATGAAGATAAAAATTTTGGCTCTCCTGATGGCTATGATTCTTGGTCTCGGATCGGTGACGGCCGCCGCGCCGGCCAAAGAGACCCTGGTTTTTGAAGTCATGGATGTACAGATCATGCCGGAGTATGACCTGGACTATCCTCAGGTTCTGGTTATTCTCCAGGGGGCCCTGATTAACAAAGGGACCGAGCCCTGGACCGGCGAGATCACCTTTCGGGCTCCGAAGAACGCTGACATTCGCTCGGCCTGTGAGCTGAGCGCTGATCCGCTCAAGAACCCGAACGCCGTCCACACCAATATGGTGACCCTGGGCAGGGCCAAGATCACCGAGAAGGGCGATTACAAGGAGATCACTTATACCACCGACAAGGTGATCGAGCCCGGCAAGGCCTATCCCTACCATATGGAATGGTACTACCCCGCCATCACCGGCGGTCCTGACAAGAAGGTCAACTTCAACCTTCCGGTTCCGTTCGGGGCCGACAAGGTCACCGTAGAAGTTGTCATTCCGGCCCGCGCCTCAAACTTCAAATCCAACCTCCAGGCCGCCCAATCGGGCGACGGAGGGAACGGCACCAAGATCTACCGTTACGAGCTTCCGGCCATGAAGGCCGATCAGCCCCTGGCCCTGGATTTCTCGTATACCAAGGCCGATAATAACAAAACGGTGGCCTCTTCCAGCATGTCCCGGCCCAATGCCAGCTCCGACCTCAGCCTGGCCGGCAATCAGACTGTCCTTTGGGTGGCCCTGGGCATGGTCATCTTGCTCGGATTCTTCATTTTCTATGGCGGCTCATCCAAAAAGGCCAGCGTGAGCTCCAAGCCCAATAAGGTTCAGGCTAAGGCTCAGAAACCGGCCCCGCCGGCCCCGCCGGTACCGGCCAAGGGCAAGGCCAACGCCGCCAACCTGGCCCGGGTCGAAGAAGAAAAAAAGAAGGCCCGCAAGCTGCTTCTGGATGGCAAGATCAGCGAGGAAACCTACCGGGAGATTGTTCGCGATTTGGATAACGGGAACCGGTAAATATCTGGTCCCGTTAAAGGGGGAAAATCCGGTGAAAAAACAGACCAAGGTCTTTGTCGGGGTCGGGATTATTCTGGCAGCCATCGGCTTTCTGATGTTTTCCGCCTTCTCCGGCAATCAGATGTATTTCTTCACCGTTGACGAAGTATTGGCCAAGTCCAAGACCCAGAACCTGACGGGCAAGCCGATCCGGATTCAGGGTGCCATCGTTCAAGAGTCGGTTGAATTCGACATTCGGAAGCCACTACTTAAGTTTAGGATCAAGGGCGAATCGGGCGAGACCGTTTTGGTTGAGTACGCCGGGGTTAGGCCCGATAACATGACCGAGGCCACTTCGGCCATCGTCGAGGGCAAGCTAAACACTCAGGGCACACTGATTGCCAGCAAGGTGATGATGCAGTGTCCCACTAAGTACGAAGCCGAAGACGGGAAGAAGGGATCAAGCCAATGAACCAAGTCGGTTCTATATTGATGACGATTGGGTTTTTCATCAACCTCTGGACTATAGCCGCCTACATCTATGGGCTTCGCAATCAGAACCAGCGATATCTCGACAGCGCCAGGGGCGGGGTCGGAGCCATGGCCCTGCTGGTGACCGTCTGCATCTCCATCCTCTGGGTTCTCTTCATGACCGATAATTTCTCAAACAATTATGTCGCCGGCCATTCTTCCAGCGACCTATCCCCGGGCTACAAGTTCTCGGCGCTCTGGGCCGGCAACGAAGGCTCGCTGATGCTGTGGGTCTGGGTGCTTTTGGTTTACAACTGGATAGTCGTTTACTTCCCCGACCCAAAAGGGGAGGAAATGATCCCCTACGTCGGAGCCGTGATGTCGGCCGTCGCCCTATTCTTTATGTTTATCCTTAACTTTGTGAGCCTGCCCTTCGCCGAGCTCAGCCCGGCCCCGGCTGAGGGGATGGGCCTCAACCCGCTGCTCCAAGATCCCGGAATGATTATTCACCCGCCAACCCTCTACCTGGGCTACGTCGGGTTCACTGTACCGTTCGCCTTCGCGATAACCGCGCTGCTCACCCGCAAGGTCGGCGATACCTGGATCAAGCTGACCCGGCGCTGGACGCTGACGGCCTGGCTTTTCCTATCGGTCGGCATTATTTTCGGCGCTCAGTGGGCCTACACCGTCTTGGGTTGGGGCGGCTACTGGGCCTGGGATCCGGTCGAGAACGCCTCACTGCTGCCCTGGTTGACTGGAACCGCCTTCTTGCACTCGGTCATGATCCAGGAACGCCGCGGGATGCTCAAGGTCTGGAACGTGATGCTGATCATCATTACCTTCCTGCTGACTGTCTTTGGGACCTTCCTCACTCGCTCCGGGGTCATCGCCTCGGTTCACGCCTTCTCTGACACCAAGCTTGGCGCCTGGTTCATGATCTTTATGGGGATGACCCTGGCGGCTTCACTGTATCTGGCCTTCGACCGGATGCACCTGCTCAAGGAGGAAAACCAGTTCGAGGCGATTATCTCGAAGGAATCAAGCTTCTTGCTCAACAACTTGCTCTTCGTCGGCTCGGCCTTCGCCGTTTTCTGGGGGACGATCTTCCCCCTGATCTCCGAGGCCGTTCGCGGGGTCAAGGTGACTGTCGGACCGCCTTTTTATAACCAGGTCAACGTGCCGATCGGCCTGGCGCTGATCCTTCTGATGGGGCTCTGCCCGCTCATCCCCTGGCGCAAGGCCACAGCCCGGCATTTGATGACCAACTTCCTTTATCCGGCTATCGCCGGCGTCGCGTTCGCAGTGATCGCCTTCGCCCTCGGGATGCGCAGCGTTGTCGCCTTGATCGGTTTCACCATCTGTGTTTTTGTAATTGCAACCATCGTCCTTGAGTTCTACCGGGGGGTCAACGCCCGGCGAAAGATGACCGATGAGCCAGTCCTGGAGGCTTTCTGGCACCTGGTGATGCGTAACCGCCGGCGCTTCGGGGGCTATCTGATCCACATGTCTATGGTCCTGATGGTAATCGGGTTCACCGGCGAGGGCGTCTATAAGCAGGAAAAGATCTATACGGTTACTCCTGGACAAGTAATGGCTATCGGCGACTATAACCTGAAGTACAACGGCTTGGCCGGGGATGTTCGGGGCCGGACCGAGATCGTCTACGCCGACCTCGAGGTCTCACAATACGGACGGCCCCTTCCTGGAGCCCTCCGTGCCAGCAAGGAGTTCCACCCGAACTCCGAACAGCCGACTACCGTGGTCGGCGTCAAGGGCGGCCTGAAAGAGGACCTTTTTGTTATCCTTAACGGCTGGGAAAAGGACATGACCGCCAACTTCAAGATCTACGTCAACCCACTGGTGGCTTGGATCTGGCTGGGCGAGTACCTGATGGTCGCCGCCACGATCTTTGCCATCTGGCCGGAACGCCGCCGTCTCGGCTACGGAGTCTCCCTGACCGGCGACTGACGGTCTGGTCGAAAGAGAGGGCTATCTAAAATGAGATTTACCGGAAGAATGCTACCGTTGCTTTTAATGGCGGCCGCCCTTTTGGCGTGGGCCCCGGCCGTGGCTTCGGCCCAGGTGATGAAGCCTCCGGTCGAGATCAACCGCCCGACCCGGGCGGTGGAGCAGCAGTTAATCTGCCAGTGCGGCTGCACTATGGTCGTAGACGTCTGTGACTGCGGCACGGCCGAGAACACCCGCAAGGACATCCTGGCCAAGATGAATTCGGGCATGTCGAATCAGCAGATTCTGGCCGCTTTTATGGCTCAGTACGGTGAAAAGGTCCTGGCCTATCCTGAGAAGAAGGGCTTTAACTGGGCGGCCTGGATTACCCCCTTCGCTGCCATTATCGCTGGTGCCACCCTTCTATATTTCATCTTGCGTAATTGGGTCCGATCCTCCCGGCGCTCCGAGGCCGCCGCCCCACAGGCGGGCCGCCTGAGCGAGGAGGAGGGCAAAATCTATGACAGCAAGCTTCAGGACGTGTTAAAGAAGCACTTCTAGCGAGAGGTCGTGACCGTAGTGACCATAGCCGTTGTCATAATCGGCGTCTTTACCGGTTTGGCCGCCATCCTTCTGATTGGTCTCCCGCTGCTTCGGGCCCAAAGCGATGAGATGCGGGAAGTCGAACTTGATGAGGTCGAGCTTGAAGAGATTGAGCGTGAGAAGGTTTTCGCCGCTCTCTCCGACATTGAGTACGACTATCGGATGAATAAACTTTCTGAGGAGGACTACCAGGAACTAAAGGCCCGCCTGGCCAAGAAGGCGGTTGAGTTCATCAAAGAAGAAGAAGAGGCCGAGGCCACGACCGGGCCCAATCTTGAGGATGAGATCGAGGCCGAGGTGGCCGCCGAACTCGGCAAGCCCGATCCCGAACCTTCCGGCCCGGCCGCCAAAGCCGGCGGATACTGTCTTCACTGCGGGGCCAAACTGGCCAATAGCGATCAGCGTTTCTGTCAATCATGCGGGGGTAAGCTGGCATGATTAATAAATGGCTGGCCGGGCTGGTAGCCTTGTCGCTGGCCCTGTCTGTAGCCGGCAGCGCCCTGGCCGCCCAGGCGGCGACCGGGGTATCATCCGAATTTACCCACCTGTTGTTCGGAGTCAAAGACGGGCAGCTCAAGGTCTTCCATCTGGTGAAGCTCAAAAACCAAGGGGCGTCTAGTTCCGGTCCAATCGAACTATCGCTTCCCAAGGGGTACCAAAACCCGGCCTTTTCGGGCGATGCCGGTGGGGCGATGGCCAAAGAGGTTCAGCTTGGATCGGAGGGCCTAAAGGATCCCCGGGGTCTGGAGCCGGGCGCGGCCAGGGACTATGTGCTGACCTACGACCTGCCGATGCCGCCGGATGGTCAGAGCCTGCGGGTCAACGTCAACTACCCGACCCAGATGATCCTGATTCTGGCTGACCAGGCCACGGTTCAGATGGTTCCCCTGCAAAACCGGGACTTCAGCTCTCAGGGTTCCGTCCAATACGGGCAAAAAACCTTTGAACAGTTTGCCCGGAACGATGTTGCTCCCGGTACTACCCTGACCATGACCCTCGGACCGGCCACACCCGGGGGCGCACAGCCCGGCGGGGCCGGACAACCCGGCGGCGGGATGGCCCACGAGCCTCCACCCGGAACCGTGACCAAAGGCACGATTGCCCTGCTCAACCAGGCCTTCCACGGCGGGGCTTCAAATATGATGATGTGGCAGCGCTTTACCGGCACCACCGGGCACGGTGGACTGGTCGGGAGCATCATCATTCTGGCCGGGCTGACCGTCCTGATCTTCGGCCTGGGCCGGACTTTCTATGTTCGCTGGCAGCTCAAGCAGGGGATCAACCCCGAGACCGGTGAACGGCCCGAGGAGACGTTCGAAAAGCTCCTCAAGGAAAAAAGCATTTATATTAAGAAAATCGCCGACCTTGACCGTAAGGCCGAGGCCGGAGAGATCACCTCCGAAGAGCATCAGGAGCGCCGCTCGGCCTATAAGCGCCGTCTGGTCAAGGTTCTGGCCCGGCTGAAGGAGGTGGAGAATTGACTGTCCTTTTGGCCCGCGGCCTCGAAAAGAGAATCGGAACCAAATACGTCCTGTCGGGCTTCGATCTGGAGCTGCGGCAGGGGCGGTTCCTGACCATCTTCGGACCGAACGGGGCTGGCAAGTCCACCTTCCTCAGGGTGGCCGCCGGCCTCATTTCACCTTCGGCCGGCGAGCTGCAACTGATGGGCCAAAGGCCAGCCGAGGGTGAGGGCGGCTATCGCAAGGGCTTGGGTTTTCTATCACACGGATCGTTTTTGTACGATAACCTGACGGCGGCAGAGAACCTGGCTTTTTACGCCAAGATCTATGGAGTAAGAGATTCGGGGGCTATCATTCCCCGGCTGCTCAACGAGATCGGTCTAAGCCTTTTCGCCAACGATACCGTCCGGGGGTTTTCCCGGGGGATGATCCAGCGCTTGGCTATTGCCCGGGCGATTATCCACGACCCGGAGATCCTCTTTCTCGACGAGCCCTATACCGGCCTTGATCAGAGGGCGACCGCCATTTTGGACGGGGTACTCAGGCGTTTCAAACGCGCTGGAAAAACAGTGGTCATGGTCTCGCATAACTTTGCCGAGGGGCTGGCCCCGGCCGACGAGGTGGCGGTAATCGCCCGCGGGCGGGTGGTCGTTCACCGGGAAAAGGGGGAGCTCACCCCCGAGACCTGGAGCCGGGAATACCACCGGGCGGTTGAGTAGCGGGGGTGTGTGATTGGGCGACTACCTGCGCGTAGTGCTGGCCATAGCCGGAAAAGACCTGCGGGCCGAGAGACGGAGCAAGGAAATGCTCTCGGCGATGCTGATTTTTTCCTTGCTGGTGGCGGTGATTTTTTCATTTGCCTTTAACATCGAATCGGGCATTTTGCGTGAAACCTTCCCAGGCGTGGTCTGGGTGGCCTTCTTCTTCGCCGGAACCCTTGGGCTGAACCGGTCTTTCGTTGGTGAGCGCATGAACGCCGCCATTCACGGCCTGATGCTGGCTCCGGTCGAGCGGAGCGCCATCTATTTCGGCAAGGTTCTGAGCAACCTGGCCATCATGTTTTTGACTCAGTTGGTTGGTTTGCCAATTTTTTTGATCTTCTTTGACGCCACGGTCGGCGGCTCATGGGCCTACCTGCTGCTCTCGCTGGTGGCATCCACCTTTGGATTCGTCGCCGTCGGCACCTTTTTGGCCGCTTTGTCGGCCAACACCAGGACCAGCGAGATCCTCCTTCCGATCATCCTCTTTCCGGTGGTGGTCCCAGTCGTCCTTGGCGCGGTTCAGACTACGGCCGGGGCGATGGCCGACCCGAACACCCTGGCCGACCCGACGGGGTACCTTAACTGGTTCAAAGTATTGCTGGTCTACGATCTTGTTTTTCTGATCGTTCCGTTCCTGCTCTTTGATTACGTCCTGGAGGTGTGAAATGACCCCCGAACGCCACAGGGTATTGGGCTATACCACTTTCATCATGGTGACCCTGGGCCTGATCTGGGCCTTCCTGGTCTCGCCGACCGAAAAGGTGATGGGTGACGTCCAGCGGATCTTTTACTTTCACGTTGCCTCGGCCTGGAATGCCTTTCTGGCCTTCTTCGTCGTCTTCATCGCCAGCATCCTTTACCTCAAAACGCGCGACAGGCGCTGGGATCTGTTGGGATACTGTTCGGCCGAGGTCGGGGTGCTCTTCACCACTATCGTCCTGCTCACCGGGCCGATCTGGGCCAAACCGATTTGGCTAACCTGGTGGACCTGGGATCCCCGGCTGACGACGACCCTGGTCCTTTGGTTCATCTACCTGGCTTACCTGGTTATCCGCTCCACGGCCGAGGGCAGCGAGGCTCAGGCCCGCCTGGCGGCTATCTTCGGAATTATCGGCTTTTTGGATGTCCCCCTCGTCTTCGTTTCGGCCCGCTGGTGGCGCTCGATTCACCCGGTGCTGATCGACAAGGACAAGATGAACATGGAGCCGCCGATGGTGGTGGCCATGATCCTGGCCGTCTTGTCGTTCACCCTGCTCTATGCCTATTTAACCTCGGCCAGGATGCGCGTCGAGCGCTTGGCCCAGGAGGCCCAGGAACTTAAAGAAGCCCTCAGGTCGCGCTGAAGCGTGGCCGCAAGCATACAAGGGAGGCCGCATTGTTATGAAAGAAGAGCTGATCTATCTCTTTGCCGGCTACATGGTCATCTGGACGGCCATCTTCGTCTACACCCTGACTTTGGGGGGGCGCCAGAAGCGGCTTGAGGCCGAAATCGACCTGCTTAAGCAGGCGGCCGGGCGCCGCTAGGCCACCCGAAACCCAGAGGGCGGCTTGACGGTTAAAGAGCGCCAGCGAGACTTTTTGATCATTGCCCTGGCCTTCGCCCTGATTACGGCCGGGCATATCGTTCATGGCTACTACCGGGTTGAGTACCGAACCCTTTACCGCCTCCTGTACTTCATCCCGGTTATTTTTGCCGCCTTTCGCTTTGGGCTGAAGGGCGGCATCGTCGCCCCGCTGGTCGCCTCGGTTCTTTACTTGCCTGACATTGCCTTGTTCGTTGGGCGCATATCGGCCGATCAGATCCCGGACATCCTCGACGTCCTGTTATTTAACGTTATCGGCTGGATCACCGGGGTCATGGTTCACCTGGAATCACGCCGCAACCTGAGCTACCGGGCCCTGGTCCGGGAACTGGCCTTCAGGGCTTACGAAAAGCGCCAGCTTGAGGAACAGATCCATCGCTCCGAGCGCCTGGCCAGCCTGGGCCAACTGGTGGCCGGCATGGCCCATGAGATTAGAAACCCGCTCGGGATCGCCAACACCACGGTCCAGGTGATGAAAAAGGAGTACCGGGACGACCAAAACCTGCAAGAGTACGCCACTGTCATCCTTGATGAACTCGACCGGATGAACCGGGTGCTGGGGCAGTTCCTGAACTTTGCGCGGCCGGCCGCGGGAGAAAGTAAGCCGGTCAAGATCCCGGAACTGATCGAAAGCGTTCGCTCCCTGACCTCCCGCTATCTGAAAGAACACGCCGTGACCTGCTTCGTCGACGTGCCCGGGGGGCTGCCGGAGATCACCGCCGACGCCGGGGCCCTGAAGCAGGCCCTGGTCAACCTGATCTTCAACAGCGTTGACGCCATGCCCTCGGGAGGGCGGCTGATGCTTTCGGCCGGCCTCAGCCAGAACCACTTGAAAATCACCGTCTCTGACACCGGCCTTGGCATTCGCCCCGAGGACCGGCCCAAGATTTTCGACCCTTTTTTTTCGACCAAGGAGACTGGATTTGGCCTGGGGCTGGCGGTTGTTCATCGAATCATTGATGCCCACGGCGGCTACATCGAGGTTGATAGCGAGCCCGGAAGCGGTGCCTCGGTCAGCTTGAATCTTCCCCTGAAGGTTGGAGAGGAGGGCGGAGCTTGAAGACGATCCTGATCGTCGACGACGAGAAGAATATGCGCTGGGCGCTGGAAAAGGGCCTGCGGCAGGCCGGCTACCGAACCCTCTCCGCGCCGGATGGACCTGAAGGACTCGATCTGGCCGCCTCCGAGGCACCCGATCTGGTTTTGCTCGACCTTAAGATGCCGAAGATGGACGGTCTCGAGGCCCTCAGGCTGATCAAGGAGCAGCGGCCCGAGCTTCCGATCATCATTATCACCGCCCATGGATCGGTGGCCACTGCCATCGAGGCGATCAAGGCCGGGGCCTACGACTATATCTCCAAGCCCTTTGATTTAGAAGAGATCCAGATTGTCATCAAAAAGGCCCTCGAGGTCAGGGCCCTGACCGAAGAAGTGGCTAAACTTCGCTCAGAGGTAGAAAGAAAATACAGCTTCCAAAACATCATTGGTAAGAGCTCCAAAATGCAGGCCGTCTTCGACCTGGTCGAGCGGGTGGCCGGCACCTCGGCCTCGGTCCTGATATATGGGGAGTCGGGCACCGGCAAGGAACTGGTGGCCAAGGCCATCCACTACCTGAGCCCGCGCCGCCACCGGCCCTATGTCCAGGTCAACTGCTCGGCCCTGCCCGAGACACTGCTCGAATCGGAGCTTTTCGGGCACGAGAAGGGGGCCTTCACCGGGGCGATCGCCCGCCGCCAGGGCCGTTTCGAACTGGCTGACACCGGTACCCTTTTCCTTGACGAGATCGGGGAGCTGAGCCCCCCGGTCCAGGTCAAGCTGCTCCGCGTCCTGCAGGATAGAACCTTTGAGCGGGTTGGGGGCATGGAATCGATTAAGGTCGACGTCCGGATCATTGCCGCCACTAACCGTGACTTGACCCAGGCGATGGTCGAGGGCAAGTTTCGCGAGGATCTCTACTATCGCCTAAATGTGGTGCCGATCCAGCTTCCGCCGCTGCGCGAGCGGGCCGAGGACATTCCCCTGCTGGTTGAGCATTTCCTGAAAAAGTTCTCTGCCGGCCCCGACCCGGCCGGGGCGAGGGTCAAGACTCTGGCCCCCGAGGCCGCCCGCCGCCTGGCTGAGTACCGCTGGCCCGGCAACGTTCGTGAACTGGAGAACGCCATTGAACGGGCGGTAATTATCTCCCGGGGAGACCGGATCACTGTCGAGGATCTGCCCCGCGAGCTGCAGCAAACGTCTGCTCATCCGCACCGGCGCGCGGCTTTTAAGCTGCCCGAGGGCGGGGTCAACCTTGAGGATGTCGAGCGCGATCTGATTCGCCAGGCCCTGGATCGTACGGGGGGGAACCAGACCCAAGCCGCCCGGCTGCTCGGGATCACCCGGCATACCCTGCTTTACCGTTTGGACAAGTACGGCCTGAAGGGGAACTGAATATGGTTTTCTTCTTCCTTCTACTCGCCGGCCTGGTTATTTATGAGATTTATTCACGTGAGCCCGGTTACGAGGAGATCCTCAAACAGGCGAAATACTGTCCGAGTTGCGGGCGGCCGGTTGAGCCCGATTTCACTCTGTGTCCCTATTGTGGAGGAAAACTTCCCAGGGGACGTTAGATATAAATTGACTCGAAAGAACTAGGAAGTATATACTTATTTCATCGGCTTTTTTAATTATGTAACCTGAATATTGTATCAATAAGTAATGCTTATCACTTGAGGCTTAATATAATCAAAGAGGGGGACTGTTCCAGGGAACTACAGGGACGGGTGTGGGTTAAGAAGATGCTTATAGAGACGTAAGAAATCTAGAAACCGGAGGGGAAACCGTGGCGAATCCAAAATGGATGCTCAAGACCAACAAAAAGATCGAGCTCGATAATGTCGCTGAGCCCAATCTGCTTCGGGACCAGTTCCCGTACAGTGAACCGCCCAAGATAGCCTTTGACGGCGTCGAGGTTCCGATTGATCCGCCCGAGGATATCTTCATCACCGACACCACCTTCCGTGACGGCCAGCAGGCTCGTACTCCGTATACCGTCGACCAGATCGTCGACCTATACGACCTGCTGCACCGGCTGTCCGGCCCGAACGGTGTCATCCGCCAGTCGGAGTTCTTCCTCTACAGCGAAAAGGACCGCAAGGCGGTCGAGAAGTGCCTGGAGCGCGGCTATAAGTTCCCCGAAGTCACCGGCTGGATTCGCGCCGTCGCCTCCGACTTCAAACTGGTTAAGGACATGGGTCTAAGAGAGACCGGCATCCTGACCTCGGCCTCCGACTACCACATCTACCTCAAGCTCGGCTGGGACCGCAAAAAAGCCCTGGACAACTACCTCGGAATCGTTAAGGCCGCCCTGGAGGCCGGAGTCAAGCCCCGCTGCCACTTTGAGGACGTCACCCGCGCCGACATCTACGGCTTTGTGGTTCCGTTTGCGATTGAGCTAATGAAGCTAGCCGAAGAGTCAAAGGTCCCGATCAAGGTTCGCCTGTGCGACACTATGGGCTACGGCGTTCCCTACGCCGGTGCCACCCTGCCCCGCAGCGTGCCGCGCCTGGCCTACGCCATGGTCCACGACGCCGGCGTGCCAAAGGAGCAGCTCGAGTGGCACGGCCACAACGACTTTTACAAGGTGCTGATCAATGCCTCGACCGCCTGGCTTTACGGTGTGGCTGGTGCCAACGGCACCCTGCTCGGTTTCGGCGAGCGGACCGGTAACACCCCGATTGAAGGCCTAATTTTTGAGTATGCTATGCTCACCGGCAGCCTCAACGGGGCCGATCCTACTGCTATCACTGATATCGCTAACTACCTCAGAGAGAACTGCGCCTATACCGCCCCGGTCACCACCCCGTTCGTCGGTGAAAACTTCAACGTCACCGCCGCTGGTATCCACGCTGACGGTGTGGTTAAGAATGAAGAAATCTACAATATTTTCGACACCGCCAGGCTCCTCAACCGTCCTTTGGGCATCAATATCACGGACAAGTCGGGTTCGGCCGCCATCGCTTTCTGGGTCAACCAGTACCTGAAGCTTAGTGGCGACCAGAAGATCGACAAGCGGCATCCGGGCATCGATGCTATCTACAAATGGACCATCGAGGAGTTCTCGACCGGCCGCACCACCTCGCTATCAACCGAGGAGATGCTGGCCCAGGGCCACCGGCACCTGTCCGAGTACTTCAAATAGACAGCGGCCAAAGGGCCACTGCGGCCATAGAGCCGCCCGATCTAGCCGGATAGGTACACCACAGGGCCCCTTCAGGGGGGCCCTGTGGCTGTGTTTGCGGATATAAGTTTACCATAATCAATAGGAGGAAGAGAGATTTGGCTCAGTACAAGCATCTTAAGCCCCCGGCAAGTGGACAGAAGATCACCGTTAAGGACGGCAACCTGTTCGTTCCTGACAACCCGGTCATCCCGTTCATCGAAGGCGATGGTACCGGTCCCGACATCTGGCGCGCCAGCCAGCGTGTGATTGACGCCGCGGTTCAGAAGGCTTACGGCGGCCAGCGGAAGATCGAGTGGTTCGAGGTTTACGCCGGCGAGAAGGCTTTCAATTCCTTCCAGGACTGGCTCCCCGAGGACACCTTAACCGCCATCAAGGAGTACATCGTCGCCATTAAGGGCCCGCTGACCACCCCGGTCGGCGGCGGTATTCGCTCCCTCAACGTGGCCCTGCGTCAACTTCTCGACCTTTACGCCTGCGTCCGTCCGGTCCGCTGGTTCGACGGCGTCCCGAGCCCGGTCAAGGAGCCGGGCAAGGTAGACGTCGTCATCTTCCGTGAGAATACCGAGGACGTTTACGCCGGCATCGAGTACAAGAAGGGCAGCCCCGAGGTCGAGAAGGTCATCAACTTCCTGGTCAAAGAACTGGGGGCCAACATTCGCCCTGACGCCTCGATCGGAATCAAGCCGATCTCCGAGTTCGGCTCCAAGCGCCTGGTCCGCAAGGCCATCCAGTACGCCATTGCCAAGAAGCGCAAGAGCGTGACCCTGGTCCACAAGGGCAACATCATGAAGTTCACCGAGGGTTACTTCAAGGACTGGGGTTATGAGGTCGCTAAGACCGAGTTCCCGAACGAGACTATCTCTGAGGATGATCTCTGGGCCAATTACGGCGGCAAGGTTCCCGAGGGCCAGATCGTAATTAAGGACCGCATTGCCGACTCGATGTTCCAGCAGATCCTGCTGCGCCCCGATGAGTACGACGTCCTGGCCACTCCCAACCTGAACGGCGATTTCCTCTCCGATGCCGTCGCGGCTCAGGTCGGCGGGATCGGTATTGCCCCGGGCGGCAATATCTCAGACGCCTTCGCCGTTTTCGAAGCTACCCATGGCACGGCTCCAAAGTACGCCAACCAGGATAAAGTCAACCCCGGCTCGGTCATCCTTTCCGGCGTGATGATGCTCGAATATATGGGCTGGGACGAGGCGGCCAAGAAGATCATCGACGGCTTGGGCAAGACCATCGGCCAGAAGGTGGTCACTTACGATTTTGCCCGCCTAACCGAGGGCGCCCGCGAGGTCAAGACCTCGGAGTTCGCCAGCGCCATAATCGAGAACATGTAATGCCGCTCGCCTCGGCCACGGAAAAAGGAGAAGGGAAAAAGGAGGAGGTCCCCGCGAATGATCAAGCGCCATAAGATCACCATCGTCGGAGCCGGTAACGTAGGCGCCACCGCCGCCCACTGGGCCGCCGCCAAGGAGCTTGGCGACGTCGTATTAATTGATATCATTGAAGGCGTTCCCCAGGGTAAGGGTCTCGACCTGCGTGAAGCCAGCCCGGTTGAGGGCTTCGATTCGGCCGTTATCGGCACCAACGACTACGCCGATACCGCCAACTCCGACGTCGTAATCATCACCGCCGGCGTCGCCCGTAAGCCCGGCATGAGCCGCGATGACCTGCTTAACACCAACTTCAACATCGTTAAGTCGGTCACCGAGAACATTATGAAGTACTCCCCGAACGCCTACCTGATCGTCGTCTCTAACCCGATGGATGCCATGGCCTATACCGCTTACAAGGTTTCGGGCCTCCCGCGGCATAAGGTTATCGGCATGGCCGGGGTGCTGGACACCGCCCGCTTCCGCACCTTCCTCGCCATGGAGCTTAACGTCTCGGTTGAGGACGTCAACACCCTCGTCTTGGGCGGCCACGGCGACGAGATGGTGCCCCTAGTTCGCTATTCAACGGCCGGGGGTATCCCGATTGAGAAGCTGATTCCCAAGGACCGTATCGACTTGATGGTCGAGCGGGCTCGCAAGGGCGGCGCCGAGATCGTCAACCTGCTCAAGACCGGCAGCGCCTACTACGCCCCGGCTGCCTCGGCCGTCCAGATGGCCGAAGCCATCCTCAAGGATAAGAAGCGCATCCTGCCTTGCGGCGCCTACCTCGAGGGCGAGTATGGCTTCAAGGACCTCTACCTCGGCGTGCCGATTATCATCGGCGGTGGGGGCATCGAGAAGATCCTCGAGATCGACTTGACCGGCGAGGAAAAGGCCGCTCTGAACAAGTCGGCCGAGGCCGTGTATAGCTTGATTAAGGTGCTGAAGTTTTAAAGCCTATAAACTTCAGAGTAGAAAAAACGGGGCTGACTCAAAAGCATTTGAGTTAGCCCCGTTGCTTGTTTAGATTACCCGCTGACCGCCAAAACGTTGACTGTATAGTCCACCTTATACTTTCCAGCCTTAGGAGTGCTGACATCAAGCTGGTAAAGTCCGGGGCCGTTTAGGAGGGGGAAGTAAAGCTGTAATGGCTGCCCCGCCTTGGCCGGCCGGCCAAAAATCGCAATCTGGTGGTCTGCCTGCCTCAACTCCAGCCGGGTCAGCTCGTCGGACGGTGTGATCTCGATGGCCAAATAGGTTGAATTCAACACCGCGTAAGCATCTCCGTTCACTCTCACCGTGACCGGAGCTTCCCGGACAGCCGTCAGCGGCTGGCGTGGCACCCGGGACCAGAGTTCCTCGAAAAGAACCTTCAGGGCTTCGGTCTGCCCTGGATACTCCCTGGGGTCGCCGTGAACCGTCCTTTGCTTGACCTTGGCCGTCCACCATTCGCCCAGGACGATCCGAACATCCTCGGCCATCGAGTCAAGAACCGAGTCTTGTCGCAGGCCATAAACGTCCTCTGTTACGCTGAACGGCGCGATCCCTTTGATCGCCCCGTACCGGTTCCAGAAGGCAGGATCGTCATTATAACCGGCCGAGTACCGCTGCTGCAGGTGGTGGCCGAACTCATGAGCCATAGTGGTCAGCAGCGCCTCGTAGACGGCCACGTGATCGCCGTCCGGAGCGTGGCCGATCAGAGTTCGGTAAGCTTTGGTCGTTCCTGCGACGCGGCCGTTTTTATCCATGAACTCATTGGGAATCAAATAAACCTCGAGGCCGCTAACCGCCTGGTCGGGAACCGCGATTTCGTCGAGAGCCCGGTGAATTGGGGGATGGTGCGGGTCATGCTGGAATTTCCGGGGTTCCAGGCGCAACCCGCCCTCGACCAGGAAGTCCGGGTACTTCAGTTCAGGTGTTGTATGCCCAGGTTTATAGCGGGTCAGCAAGCCGGCCCGGGCTGCCGCGGCCAGTTCGAGCGCTCTCAGCTTGAGGGCGGTCTCCTTCATGTAGACGGAATAGCCTCGGATCGGGTGCCTTCCTTCACGTCCCTTGATGTCCTTGATGGCCACCAGCAGGTGTCCCAACTCTTCACTAATCGATTGTATTTTTTCCGGGTTGGTTGACAGGCTGGCCCGAAGTTCCTCCAGGTGCCTGAGGTCGGTCTGGTGCCAGGCAAGGTAATCTTTCTCTGGGAGTCGCAGAGTAGATCCGAAGACAAGAGGGTATCTGGCATTTATTTCAACCGTCCGGGTTTCAGCGTTCCAATAAACCGAGGCATTCAGGCTCTCGGCCACAAACCTGACCGGTACCATGGTTCGTCCGGCGATAATCTGGGACGGGACGTCGAGTTTATGAGGAACTCCGTTTATCCACGCAGTCCTGAGACCAACCGGCAGCTCGATGGTTGTTTTCCCCTGGGTGGCAACTACCGTGCGACTTTCGGATTCCCAGGACACTTCAGCCCCCAAGGCGCTGAAAATGACCCGGAGCGGAACTAAGGTCCGGCCTTGATCTATGATCGGTAAGACATCGAATACTAACTTCCGGCCGTTCACGGTAACATTAATCAGCGGGTCAAAGGCTTGGACTGGCCGGGCAAGCAAGAGTGAGATCAATAGCGTCAAGCAGTACGTTCGGCGTAAGATTATCCTAAATCTCATACCTTAAAATTCATTTCAACGGAGCAAATTCCCTGCAGGACTTAATCTTAATAAGAGTGAAAATAAGAGTCATTAAAATCCATCGGGGAAGGACGAGGTAATACCTTCGGTGGCAGGCAGTTCAAAAAAATCTTTCGCTTGGTTACTGATTCTAGTTTTAGTTTTTTTCGGATTCTTTGGGCTAAAGGTTCTGGCCGACCAGACCGGCGACAAGTTCGGGAGCAGCGCCACTGGTACTGTTTCAGGCGGCGCCGCCAGCGATGCCCTGACTTTGAACAACGCCGGACCGAGCCTGGACTGGGACAAGAACGATTGGGTAAAGGTCCAGGGTTTCAGCAGCAGCGGTGTTTCGGGGACCATCAACTTTGTCAGGGTCAAAGTTACCGTGAGAACCGACTCCACCGACCCGCGGGGCGACTGGGTCTTGCGTTATACCTATAACAACACGGATAACTTTACCACGGCCGGACAGGGATATACCGCCTTTGATTGGCACCGGACCCTGTCGACTAGTTTTGTTACCGAAACGGTTGATCTAACCACCAGGGACGGCAGCGCCAGGTGGACGACGACCGATATTGACAATCTTCGCTTTCGTATGGATACCAGACGCTCGGCCTCGGGAGCTAGCGGTCAATTTATTATACCCGACGCCATTTACATCCTGGTTGACTACACTCCCCCCGACACCACGCCGCCGACCGACCCGTCCAACCTCCGGTCAACGGGGAAGGGCGGGAGCTACATCGATCTGGCCTGGGACGCCTCCAGCGACTCCGGGAGCGGGGTGGCCGGCTATCAGGTTTACCGGAACGATGTAGCCGTGGCTTGGGTGGCCGCACCAACCACGACCTACCGCGACAGCGGGCTGGCCGAGTTTACGACATACAGCTACAAGGTTTCGGCCAAGGACAATGCCGGCAACTGGTCGACCGGATACGCCGGGCCGATCTCGGAACAAACCCTGGACACGACCGCCCCGAGCGCCGTCAGTTCGGTGACGATCACGGCCTATAGCGCCTATCGTTTGAGGGAACTCGACATCACCTGGCTTCCGTCGTCGGACCCGAGTCCGGGCAGCGGGGTTTCGCATTACCAAATTTTTGACGCTGGTACCAACGTTTTATTGCAGACCTACACTCATAGCGGCTCGGTCAGCAGCTTTACCTATCGGACGAGCGGATTGGGCTACTTGCCCAACCAGACGCGCACCTATTATTTCAAGACGTTTGACAACAGCGGCAACAGCTCGACCAGCGGCAACTTTTCCGGAACGACCGACCCGGACACCCTGGCTCCAACCCCGGTCAACACCCTGACGGCGGTGGCTGAAAGCAGCAGCAGGATCCGGCTTGACTGGGACCCGGTGACCGACGACTGGGGCGTCTCACACTATATGGTCTACCGCAACACCGTCTACCTGCGCCGGATCGACTCAACTGGCGCCACCCATTATCAGATTTTCGACACCGGTCTGAACGCGGACACATCTTACTCTTATTATGTCCAGCCGGTAGACATTTACAGCAACGTTCAGACTTCGGGCAATAACACCGCCAGCGCCACGACCTTCCCCGTCGACACTACGCCGCCGAGCAAGCCAGGCAACCTGACGGCCAGCGCGGTCGGCACCTCGGAGATTGATCTGAGCTGGACAGCCTCGACCGATAACGTCGGGGTGGTCGGCTATTACATCTACCGGAGCGTCAGCGGGGGAACCTATTCTTACCGGGCGACCGCCGCCGGAACCAGCTATACCGATACCGGATTAACCCATAACACGCTATATGGCTATTACGTTAGAGCCTATGACGAGGCCGGGAATATTTCCGATCCGAGCGACACGGCTTCGGCCACAACCAAGACGGACACCACCCCGCCGTCGGTCGTGTCGACCAGCCCTTCCGCCGGCGCCAATAACGTGGGGCGGGCCGTTTACCCCAGCGCTAATTTCAGCGAGGCGCTGGATGCCAACACGGTCAACTCGACCAATGTTGTTCTTAAAGATGTCTACGACAACACGGTCACCAGCGGCGTCTACCTGATCAATAACTCGACGGTGGAGATCAGACCTAACGCCAGGCTGGCGGCCAGCACCCTTCACACCGTTTATCTCAAAACCGGGATCAAGGATCTGGCCGGTTTATCGATGTCCTCAGAGTACTCCTGGAGTTTCACCACTGGCACGTCTGATTACTTTGTGCCCCACGGCAACTACGGGCAGACCCCGAACGCCTGCATCAATTGCCACTCGTCTCACTATGGTCAGAACGCCCGGATGATCCGGGCAGCCAACGTCTCGTCGGTCTGTTTTACCTGCCATAACGGGACCGGGGCCAAGGCCTTGAACGATATCGACAACCAGTTCAAGACCGGCACCAACACGGTCTTTCATCCGGTCAAGAACACTCAGGCCTCGGCCGGGGGAGCTTACACCGGGTTGATCGAGTGTGTCACGTGTCATAACCCGCACGGCGACGTAAATACGGTTACAGGTCAGGTTTACCCCAGGCTTCTAAAGCAAAAAAACGCGTCGGGCAACTACGTCTTCCAGGGTAATGCCTTCTGCTTGACCTGTCACGGCCCGACTGACCGGCAATGGAGCGCGACTTATTACTCAAACACTGCTGGCGATCACAGTTCGGCCAGCACCAAGCATTACGATTTGAACGAGGCGGATCTGGTTCCGCCGTCGGGAACACAGATCACCTGCGTCATGTGTCATAACAAGCACGCCAGCCCATACCGCCGGCTCGGCCTGGCTCTTGAGGAGAACCTTTGCTTTAACTGCCATAATAAGGTGGCCAATTCAATCGACGGCAACCGCAATATTCAGGATGAGTTTAACCGGACCGGTTCCAAGCACGACATCGGCGCCAATGGGTCCGGAGGCATCCGGGTCGAGTGTTACAACTGCCACAATACTCATTTGGTTACCAACGTCAGGGTTTCGGCCAAGCAGTCGGTCTCAGACGTGACCAATCCCGACAATACCAAACAGTACTTCACGGATACCGTCAGCGGAAAGATCACCGGCTTCTGCCTCAAGTGTCACGATGGGTCGCCGCCGGTGGCGGTGGTTAATTCAACCACTTTGGTGCCTTATACGGTGACTTTCCCCAATGTCTCTTTTACTAACAATCTCGGGGGTTGGGACAAGTCGTTGTTTACCGACTCTGGTCATCATGTCAACTCTACAGTCTACGTCGACTGTGGCAGTTGTCACGAGCCGCACGGGTCAAACTACGACCGGCTCCGTTTAAGGGATGAGGATACCGCCACCACCAACGGGATCTGCCTCACCTGCCACGCCGGGCAATACGCCAATAGTGTCGCGCCCAACGTCAAGACTGACCTGACCAAGGCCTACCGGCACCCGACACTTTACATCGCGGGTGTCCACACCGACACCGAAAACCACAACTTCAACACGGCAACGAACCGGCACGCCGAGTGCTATGACTGCCACGATATGCACGCCGCCAAGCAGGGTGGGGCCGTCGCCGCTTCAGGGAACACCCCTCCCAAGGCTTCAAACATCCTCAGGAACGTTTACGGGATCAGCGTGACGACCGACCCGAACGTTCGGACCGTTGCCAGTATGGGCTACAAGCCCGCCTCGATGGCATATAATTCTTCGGGGTATTCAGTGACTTCGGTGGTCTATATGTTCAACCTGTGCTACAAGTGTCACTCTAGCTACAGCTTCGGCAACACCCCGCCAACGACCCCGAACCCCCCATATACCGACATCGCCGCCGAATTCAACCCTAATAACGAGTCGTACCATCCGATCGAGGCCAAGGGGAAAGCCTGGTCAAGCATCCCTAATACTAGCTTTACCGGGACCGACAGCTTCGGCACCGCCATTACCAGGGATACGATCCTGTTCTGCACCGACTGCCATGGTAGCAATAATTCGGGTGTGAAGGGCCCGCACGGTTCGGACAATCGCAGTATCTTGAAGAAACCGTGGACGACCACCACCGGCGGGAATAGCACCGACTTCTGCTTCAATTGCCACAATCCCGATGTTTACGGTCCCAACGCCACCGCTGGTTATACTTCGACCGGTTTCAACGACGCCGACACCCGGAGGGGCAACCTGCACAAGTACCACGGCGCGGACAAGGGATACCGGAATTGTCAGTACTGCCATGTCAGGATCGTTCATGGCTGGACCCGGCCGCACCTGATCGGGCACCAGGACGACCCATTTCCCTACATTGACAAGGATGGCAACGGTAACGCCACGGTTAACCGGATTACTTACTTCCCGCCTTATGTCGCTTCTGGCGGGTATAGGAGAGGCGGACCTTGGTGCTCAGTCTCTCACGGGCAGCACTAGAGGCCCTCGACGGTAAACACCTGGGCCAACAACTGGGAAGGAATAAACCTTTCGACTGCAGAAACAAACCTCACACTGCTGCAAAGGGCCGGAGGTCACCGGCCCTTAGTTTTTAGCCGTGGTTGGGAGGTCCTTTCTATTCTCAAGCGCTGGCACTATGCCTGGATTGTGATCGGGGTTACCTTTCTGGCCCTTTTAGCCTCAGGAGGAACCCGGGCTTCGTTCGGGGTCTTCATTAAGCCGATTGAGACCGAATTCGGATGGGATCGGGCCACCGTCTCGCTGGCCGCCTCGATCAGCGCCATGATGTACGGGGTTGGGCAGCCCCTGGTCGGCTACCTGATTGACCGCTGGGGGGCGCGCCGGGTGCTGGTGCTGAGCGTGCTCGGATTGGGTTTGGGCGCCGGCTTGACCGCCCTGACCCCAGGGGTAATGTATCTTTACGTTGTCTATGGCCTGCTGACCACATTAGCCGCCAGCGGCCCGGCCGTAGCTATGGCCTCCTCGGTTGTCGCCCGCTGGTTCCAGACCAACCGCGGCCTGGCGATGGGCATCTGCGCCTCGGGCATCTCGGCCGGTCAGTTGGTGATCATCCCGCTGGCCATGCATCTGAACATCATGTTCGGATGGCGCTACAGCTTTGCCGTGCTGGGCGGGCTGATGCTAGTCCTGATCCTGCCGCTGGTTTTTCTTTATATGAAGAATTCCCCAGGGGATCTTGGCTTAAAGCCTTTCGGTGCCGAGGAGGAGGGGCGGCGCACCGCTGGGGACCGGTCAGGGATGGCCAGTTCGAGCCCGGCTGCCTTTCCCCCTGCTCTCGCCCCACCCGCCGCGACGGTCCCAGCGGCTGGTGTTCACCACTCTCTGGCCTCGGCCCTGAGGAACCGCGACTACTGGCTGGTGGTCTTCACCCAGTTCGTCTGCGGCTTTACCAGCCTGGGCAGCGTCACTACCCACCTACCCGCCCATTCGATCGAGCACGGCTTTTCTCCAATGGTTGTGGCTGGTGCTATGGGGCTGATGGGCGGCATGAACTTCATCGGAACCATCCTCTCCGGCTGGATGACCGACCGGGTCGGGCGGCGGCAACTTCTGTGCGGCATTTACGGCTTTCGGGGCCTGGCCGTGGTCTACCTGATGTTCGTCCATGACCCCATGGCTCTGAGCCTTTTTGCTATTGTTTTCGGCCTGACCTACATTGCCGCCACCCCTCCGACCGCCTCAATCCTGGTCGACCACTTCGGGCCGGGGTCGGCCGCCAGCCTGCTCTCCTGGGCCTTCGTCGGGCACCAAATCGGGGCGGCCATTGGAGCTTACTTCGGGGGTCTGCTCCACGACCTGACCGGGGGCTACACTTACTCGTTCATCGCCTCAGCCATCCTGGCCCTCGCCGCCGCGGCCGCCAGCCTGCTGATCAGGCCCAGCCCGGCCCCGCACCGCATCTCGAACCCTTACCCCCATGTTTAAGCGATAATCCATGCTCAAACCGGGCACCCTAAACTGGCTACCCTGATCGGGAAACTAGCGGGGGTGATCCGGTGGTTAGTCTAAGAAATTACGCCATGTGGATCCTGCTGGCGGCCGTTACCCTGGCTGCGGCAGGATACGCTTTTTATCGGGGCGTCTTACCCGGGCCGAGGCTTCGCGCCGAGGGCAAAACCGGCAGGATGGGCTACGTCTATGTCGTCAACCAGACCTCCAATGATGTCCACGCCATTGACATTGCCACCCTGCGGGTGGTTGAGCGGGTCAAGGTCGGGCGGACCAGTCATAACCTCTGGGTTAGCCCGGGTGGACGCTGGCTGGCGACGACTAACTATGGCGATGGGACGGTCTCCCTGATCAATCGGGCGACCCTGCGCCAGGTGGCAACCATTCAGGCCGGAAAGTGGCCGACCCACGTCGTCTTCAGCCGCGACGACAGATACGCCTATGTCCCGGACGCCGTCGGGGTACTCAGGGTGCTCGACCTGCAGGCCAGGGCGCCGGTAGGCGAGCTGAGAATCAAGTACGGCCCGCACGGCATTTTTAATTCTGAGGCTAACCCTGGGCCCCAGGCGGCCGGGTCGGCCGGTGGGATGCTGGCCATTGCTTCGACCGAGAGCAACCTGATCACCCTGGTCGACGTCTCCAGCCCTACAGCCCCACGGCTGGTGGCTGAGGTTCCGATCAGCGGGAAAGTCCCGATTGGAAGCGCCTTGAGTCCGGACGGCCGCTGGGCCGCCAGCGGCAACGCCGGGAGCAGCACCGTCTCGGTGGTCGATGTGATCGGCCGCCGGGAGATCGCCCACGTTCCGGTCGGTCATACTCCAATTCAAGTAGCCTTTTCTCCCGACGGGCGGCATCTGGCTTCGGCCAATTCCAAGGATTCGAGCGTCACCCTGATCGATACCGCCACCTGGGCCCCGGTGGCCGAGATCAAGATCCAGATCGGAAACTTCGGCCCCAAGGAAGTCGGGGCTCACGGCCTGGCCTGGACGCGGGACGGTGGTTCCTTATTCGTCACCAACACCGGTTCCAACTCGGCCAGCCTAATCGACGTCCCCCGGCGGGCAGTGGTCGCCCACGTGACGGTTGGCAACCAGCCTCAGGGGGTGGCCCTTTGGGAACCGGAGGTTGTCGCCGCCAGGCCGGTCCGTAACTTCATTGTAGTAGCCCGCCAGTGGGACTTTGTTGACGAGGGGGGCGCGGCCCTTGAGCCACAGGTCGACCTTGGCGACCTGATTGTGATGCGCCTGCGCAGTCCCGACGTCCCGCACGGCGTAGCGTTAAACGATTTTAAGGTTATTCAGACGGTCAATCCGGGGAAAGAGGAGACGGTGGCCTTCGTCGCCACCGCCCCGGGAGCCCTGAAATATTATTGCTACCTCTACTGTGGGCCAGGACACTTTCCGATGGAGCGGACGCTGACCGTTCGTGGCCCGAGCTGAAGCCGGCCAAAAGCCGGCCAAAAAGGTTCTGGGCTCTCCCTGGCGAATCTTGTCTCATTATGCATATTTGTCCGGGGAGGGTTTTGGGTTTGGCCCAACAGGGGTACATCTTTGCCCTTGACATCGGTACCCGCAAGGTTATGGGGATCCTGGCCCGTCAGGACGGCAAGGGCTGGCAAATTGTCGCCGCCGAGCGGATGGAGCACCCCACCCGCTCGATGTACGACGGGCAGATCCATTATGTGGCCGAAGTGGCCGAGGTCGTAAGCCAGGTCAAGGGCAAGATCGAATCCAGGGCCGGAGTCAAGCTGACCCATGCCTCGGTGGCGGCGGCCGGCCGCGCCCTGCGTACCTTCAGGGGACGCGCCCTGCGCGAAAACGATGCCATGGTGGAAATGACGGCCTCCGACGTCATGGCTCTGGAACTTCAGGCGGTACAGGACGCTCAGCACCGGCTGCTGGAGGAGATGAAAAAACAGGGCGAAGAAGCCATCGAGGCCGAGTACCATTACGTCGGCCATACTGTTTTGACCTCCGAGTTAGACGGCAAGCCGATCGCCTACCTGGCCGGGCACCTGGCCCGTACCGCTTACATCGAGGTCATCGCCACTTTTCTCCCGCGCGAGGTGGTCGACTCGCTGCTCTCCGTGCTCGAACGCTCCGATCTTGAGGTGCACAGCCTCACCCTCGAGCCGATCGCGGCTATCAGCGTTGTTGTCCCACCAACCATGCGTCACCTTAACCTGGCACTGGTCGATATCGGGGCCGGAACCTCGGACATTGCCATGACCAGTAAGGGAGCCGTCGTCGCCTATGACATGGTCCCGGTGGCCGGCGATGAGATTACCGAGCAGATCTCACACAAATACTTACTTGACTTTTCGGTGGCCGAGGCCGTCAAGCGGTCCCTGGCCAAGTCGGAGACGGTCAAAATCACCGACATCCTCGGCCACAAGCAGGCGCTGCCCCGGACCGAGGTGATCGACTGGCTGGCCCCTCACGTCGAGGAATTCGCCCACCGCCTGGCCAACCGCATCCTCGACCTGAACGGCGGCCCCCCGGTCGCCGTGGTGCTGGTCGGCGGCGGCAGCCAAACCCCCTTGCTTCCAGGCTTCTTGGCCAAGGCCCTCAGCCTGCCAGGTAACCGGGTGGCCGTCCGCGGCCGTGAGGCGATCTCTGGTTTCACCGGGGGCGGCCCGATCCTTCAAGGGCCCGACTCAGTCACCGGCATTGGCATCGCCGCCACCGCGTCGGATTCAGCCGCCCTGGGCTTTGTCTACGTTACGGTCGGAAGCAAGCGCGTCCGCCTCTTTCATCCCTCCCGCCAGCTCACTGCCGGCGACGCCCTGCTGACCGCCGGCGTGTCCCTTGAGGAACTCCGGGGCCAGGTCGGTAAGGGGCTCACGGTGACGGTTAACGGGCAGCTCCGGCTGATCCGGGGCACCATCGGCCGCCCCGCCCAGATCATGGTCAACGGCGAACCGGCCCAGCTCGACACAGGTATCCGCCCGCGCGACAAGATAGCGGTCGTCCCCGGGGTCAGAGGGGAACCGGGGAGGGCCACCCTGGGCGAGATCCTCGAAGGCATCGAGCCCTTCGAGGTAACAGTCAACGGGGATGTCCGCCGGGTCGAGCCGAAGGTTTTCCTCAACCGCCGGGCGGTCAGCGATTTTTCGGTGCAGCTCGCCGATAACGACTCGGTTGAGGTCAGGGCCTCGGCCAGCCTGGCCGAATGGTTGCCTGAATGGGGGTACACCGGTGGTTCCGCTGGGGATTCGGCTGGGGATTCCGCTGGGGATTCCGCCCACCCATCGTTCATCTTTTCCCTGAACGGCCTCAAGGCAAGGATTCATGCCCCGCCTTACGAATACCTGGTCAACGGCAAACCGGTTGAGTTGACCTGCCGGATCGGACCGGGTGACAGCGTCGAAATCGCGCCGAAAAAACTCAGCCTGGCCGACGCCCTGGCTTCGGTCCAACCCGCGGCCTTCCTTCCGGCGGCTGGGTCGGTGCGGGTTAAGTGCAACGATCGGATCGTAGTCTTTGAGACCAGGCCCCGGATCACTGTCAACGAGCGGGACGCCGATCTAAACTGCCTGCTTGATCCCTGGGACGAGGTGGCCGTTTCCTCGGAGGGGTCAGACCCAACCGTGGCCGACTTGCTCCTCAAGATTGGCTTTTCGCCCTCACCGCCGGCGGGGAAACGCTCCCTGGTCATCGAGGTCAATGGCCGCCCGGCCGCTTTTACCGATGTCCTGGCCGACGGCGATCGAATTCGGATCGATTGGGCATAGGGTTGGGCATAGGGGCGGCAAGAGCGGGGCATAGGCACAAGTGTAGGACGTTGAAAGTTGCCTAGAGCCAAATGCCAATAGCAGAGAAGGCAGCGACAAAATGGCTAGCGACAAAAAAGCTGTGACAAAAATGTTAATGACAAAAATGTTAGTGAACAAGGAGCCCGATGAAATGCCGAGAATCAGTTTCATCCCCGATGACGACGCCCTGATCTACCTGCGTCTGGACGGCGAGTTCGACCGCCCTGAGGATAACGTCACGGTGGCCGGGGCTAGCCTGACCTTCAGGCGGCTCAGTCTCTCGTTCGACCAGGCGGTTCTCGCGGCCCAGGAGATCGCCCGGGAAGTCAGTACGGGTGCCCGAGATATGAAATCGGCCGCCCCCGACCTCGAAATGCAGCTCACCCGGGCTGCCTGGGCCGCCGTCAGGGATGGCCGCGATTTTGCCGCCGAGGCAGCCGAGATCATCCGGGCGGTGGTGAATGTTTGGCCGGAATCGACCCCGGCCGGGGCCGTCGAGCTTCTCGAGCAGGCCCTGTCCCGCCTGAACCAGGTTCAGGTCAAGAAAGATGTCGAGGAGATCGATGATTTGTTGGTTTATACTTAGCCTGCTGCCTGACGATTAGCTGGGGCCGCTGCCTTTAAGTCGGAGGAGAACGTCACCACCGACCCCGGTGTGCGGAGATTGACACAAAAGGAGGCCCAGTCCCCAGTTGGGGGCTGGGCCTCAGGCAATGTACCCCCGGCATGGGCAGTAGCTATAGGGTGAAAGACCCGAACGGAGGGTGACAGCCCCAACCGTTAGCCAAGGGCAAGGGTGTCCACCGTGAGGTGGAATCTGAAGGAAGCTGGAGGCAAACTCCCGACCCGAGGTACACGAACCGCATACGAGGCTGTTGCATCCGCGGCGAGGCGTGCCTCCGTCCGTTCTTGCAAGCAACCCCCATCAATTTACATGCAAAAATGGACAGAGCGGAGGGCCAGACCCCACTCAGGGGCTAAATTGGGCAGAAATTAACCTAAAATCAATGGGCGGAAACCGCCACCGTCCGTTTTTGCATGCCAAGCGGCCCTCCATCGTGCAAAAATGGACAGACCCAACGGGCAAGGATAAGGGCTTGTTATGGACTGGCATGACACATAGGGCGGCTGCTTATCGGACAGCCGCCTCTTAGAGCCATTACGCCTTTCAGATCAATCGCCATCGGATCAAATCTCAAATCCAATGGGTAACCGATAGTCAGATCGCGGGGAAAAATACGGTCGACAGTTTTCCCGCGACCTTTGTC
>JBGFRN010000245.1:0-6232 GCA_041695105.1 Bacillota bacterium
CCGGGCGGCTTTGATATTGATAGATCCTCTCGCTTTCGTAATCCCTCACCCTGACGCCGCGGTCGATGGTCCCCAAACTCTCGATGATGTTTGTTCGGATCAAATCGGCAAGCTGGAAGCTTTCGGGACGATTCCACTGGCAGTAGACTTCGGTCCCGTGGGTTCGGCCGTTAAAGGCATTAGTATGGATGGAGACAAAAACATCTGGTCCCCAGTCATTGGCCTTGCCCGTCCGCCCGTAAAGGTCGGCCTTCATCGAATAGGGCATGCCGGCCGGGGCCAAATCGATGTCAGATTCCCGGGTGAGAAGAACCTCCGCCCCAGCCCGCCTGAGTTCCTCGCCCAGGGCCAGGGCGCACCGGAGATTCCCGTCAGCCTCGACGTAGGTTGTCGGGCCGCGGTTGGCCCTATCCCTGCCTCCGTGGCCCGGATCAATGCAGACTTTGGCCATGGCTACTTACCGTCCGGCGGCCCTGGCTCAGTCCCCAGCCGCAGCCCTGGCTCAGTCGCCCTGAAGACTGGTGGCTGCACCGCGATATCGTTGGCCTTGCCGGCCGCAAAAGCGATAATGATCCCGTTCAGGATCCCGGTAAAATAAGTTACCCAACTGGCGGCCGGCTGGCCCAGGGCAATTTGGCTCATGATGGTCAGGAGGCTGGCGACCAGCCAAGCGTAGACCAGAGTCGGAAGGGTGGTCACCCGGTCGACCAGCTCTTTGGTCGCCCCGACGATCGCCTGGGTCAGGAAAACCAGTACCGCCTGACTTCCAAGTGCGGTAAGATCAATCAAGCCTTCGGGCATGGCTATTCACTCCTTCGCGGTTTATGTTATGCCCGGCACCCCGCAAAGGCGAAAAAAATACCCGCAACCATGACGGTTGCGGGTCAGAGGTTGGTTTTCCTCGCGGTCGCCTTCTATGAGTTTTCGGGCCCCCTGACGTCTTGCCTCGCCCAGCGACACGAAAAAATGGCAATAACACCTGTTTTGGTGAGCCGGAAGAACACTTGTACCGGAAAGGCACGCAAGGTCATACCATTACACCAGAGTCCATTTACGCGGTAGCGGTTACGCAGGTCCGGGAAAGTAAGCAGACGGTTGACCGCCTCTGACAAGCATTCTTCGTGTGGTCCAAACCACTTGAGACCTGTGTGTTTCCTCAGCCATCGCGCTGAACGCGCTGTCTGTAACGGGCAAGCGCCTGGTCAACGGTCAGGTAGTTATCCGGCTCGTCCGCTGCCGCGAAGTCCGAAGCAAACTGTTCAAGTTCCTCAGGAGTAAATGTATGCGTGATATCCGCGACGGGCGTAATGATGAACACGACGCCGTGGTAAGAAACTAAGGATTGACCACTGGCCCTTGCCCGTTCGAGGAGATCCTGGAGCACCGGGCTTTGCTCCACCTCTGTGTCCACAAGTTCGCGCGGTTTCTCCACTGCAATCGCCTCCTTGGCAAGATTGTACCATAGACAGGTCGCGACTACTTCAGGAGATTCCCCATCAAATCAATTACCCCCGCCGGTGCCAGGCCCAAATACAGCGTACCTACCAGCGAAACCAGCAGGACCAGCCCGGCGGTAAGCGACCCGGTGCCCTCGACCAGGGTGGCGGCGTCGGAGGTCGCGGCCACCTCGGCCTGAGCCCCGGCACCCCCGTGAGCGGGGTGGGCGCCGTGCCCGTGGGCGTAAGCCTCGTCCTCACTCTGCTGGAACATCACCAGGATCACCCGGATGTAGGCGAAGGCCGACATACCGGAAGTCAGGATTAGGGCGGTCAGCATCGCCCAGGCCCAGACGCTGCCTGCGACACCCTGCTTCACGGCGGCGATGGCCAGAAGCAACTTGCCGGTGAATCCGGCCGCCGGGGGCAGGCCGACCAGCGAGAACATAAACAGGCTCAGGGCGAAGCAGATGGCCGGGCGGCGGAAGAACAAGCCGCGGTAATACTTCAGGTCGGCCAAGTCACCGCCCTCTCCGGTCATCCAGTTGATAACGGCGAAGACGCCCATGCTGGTAAACAGATAAGTGGCCAGGTAGTAGGCGCTGGCGGTGATGCCGTCCTGGCCGAGCCCAGCCAGGGCCAGGAACAGGTAACCGGCGTGGCCGATGCCCGAATAGGCCATCAGGCGCTTGATATTGTCCTGGCGCATGGCGCCGAGGGCGCCGATGAACATCGATAGAATCGCCAGCACGAAGAGCGGGATCAGGTACTTGGTCGCATCGGCCGCGGGAACGGCGACCACCAGGAAGCGTACCAGGGCGGCAAAGGCGGCCGCCTTGGTGCCGACCGACATTAAGGCAGTGACTGGAGCCGGGGCACCCTCATAGACGTCGGGGGCCCACATATGGAAGGGAACCAGAGCCAGCTTGAAAGCCAGGCCAACCAGCGCCAGGCCCAGGCCCACCTTGAAATAGGCACCCAGTACGGCCGTGCCCTTGATGTAGGCGGCGATCTGCGCGAATCCGGTGCCGCCGGCGGCGCCGTAAAGCAGTCCGAAGCCAAAGAGCAGGAAGCCAGCCGCCACCGATCCTAGGATCAAATACTTGAAGGCGGCCTCCTTCGACTTGGCGTCCCCGCGGGCGAAGGCGACCATAACGTATAGTGCCAGGGAGAGGATCTCAAGCCCGAGGAAGACGGTCATCAGGCTGGTGGCCGAGACCAGGATGAGCATGCCCATCGTGCCCCAAAGAAGCAGGGCCTGATAGCCCGAGGCGTCGTCGTCCTTCATCCGGGCGCTGAGCAGGACGGCCAGGAAGGCCGTGGCCAGGAGAATGGCCGAATAAACCAGGCTGAATTTATCAGCGACAATTGACCCGCCGAAGGCACTGACCGGCTTGCCGGCAAACTCGGCCCACTGCTGGGCCAAGTAGTGTCCGGCAACGGCGATCGAGCCGAGCGAGGTCAGCGTCCAGAGTACCCGGCTGAACCCGAGCATTTTTGACGGCATTACCAGGTCGCAGATCAGAACAATCAAGCCGCCCACAGCCAAGCAGAGGGCCGGATAAAGTATCGTCCAGTTTTCAAGAAGCTTAGCGGTATCGATCGGAGGCAATCGCTTCGACCTCCTTTAAACCCAGGCGAAGTAGGCCACGAAGGCCACTACGCCAAGGACAATGCTTAGTGCGTAACGCCGGATCAGCCCGTCATGCAGGGTGCGCACACCGCCGCCGATCCAGTCGGCTACAGCCGCCACGCCATTTACGGCGCCGTCAACGAAATTGGGGTCGATGCCCTGACCGACCACGCTGGAGATCCACTTGGCCGGACGAATCAGGATGGCCTCATAGAGATCGTCCACATAGAAAGCGCTGTACAGCAGACCGCTGGCCGGCCGGTTCATGTCGAGCGCGGCCTCGCGGCGGCTGCCGCCGGGACGGTACAGACCATAACTAACGAAGGCGGCGATGGCCGAAACCGCTACCACGACGCCGATAGCGGCGAAGTTAACATGGTGCGGCCCGGCTGGAACCTCCCGAAACTTATTGAAGTACGGCCCGAGGTAATCGGCGACCATGTGGGTGACACCGGGGATGCCCTGGACACCGGCAGCCACCGAAAGGAAGGCCAGGACGACCAGCGGGAGCCACATGGTGATCCCGCCGCCGTGATGGCCATGTCCGTGACCATGGTCATCGTGGGCCTCCTCTTCCTCGTACTCGTCGTACTCGTCGTACTCCTCGTTCTCGTCCTCATGTCCATGATCAGTGTGACCGTGAACGCCGTGGCCGTCATAAGAGGCCGCGACCGCCGGGCCGGGCGCGCCGCCGAAGGTGAGGGTGAAGAGCCTGACGCAATAGAAGGCGGTGATGCCGGCGGTCAGCACCCCGATTCCCCAAAGGACCGGGTGACCGTTGGCCAGGACCTCACCGAGAATCTCGTCCTTGGAGAAAAAGCCCGAAAATCCGGGCATTCCGCCCAGGGCCAGGGTGCCGATCAAGAACATCAGCCAGATGAACTTATCTTTCTTGCCCAGCCCGCCCATCCGGCGGATATCCTGTTCACCGGCCAGGGCGTGGATGATAGCGCCCGAGGTGAGGAAGAGCAGGGCCTTGAAGAAGGCGTGGGTCTGGAAATGGAACATGGCCGGGATAAAGGCTCCGGCGCCGACGCCGAGCATCATGTAGCCAATCTGGCTCATCGTGGAAAAGGCCAGGACGCGCTTGATGTCATAGGCGCAGGTGGCGCACAGCGCCCCGAAGAGGGCCGAGAGCGCGCCGACCGTGGCCAGGGCCATTGAGGCGGTCTCAGAGGCCATATAAATCGGGTAGGAGCGAGCGGTCAGGTAGACGCCGGCCGTGACCATGGTGGCGGCGTGAATGAGGGCCGAGACCGAGGTCGGGCCCTGCATAGCGTCGGGCAGCCAGACGTGGAGCGGAAGCTGGGCCGATTTGGCGCAGGCGCCCCAGAGCAGGAACAGCCCGATGAAGGTAATGATTCCGGGATCGACCTTGGCGATCTCCCCGACCTTGGGGAAGACCTCAGAGTAGGACAGAGTGCCAAACTTCAGCCAGATGGCGGCAATGGCCACGAACAGCCCCAGTTCACCGATCAGGTTGGTGACGAATGCCTTGATGGCGGCGGCCGGCGGGGCCTCCTTGGTGCGCCAGAAACCGATTAGTGCATATGAGGCGAATCCGACATTGGCCCAGCCCATGGCCAGACCGGCGTAACCGTCGGCCATAACCAGCAGGCTCATGGCGAAAATGAAGTAATTCAGCTTGGCGAAGTACCGCCGGAAGTCGATATCGTCAGCCATGTACCAAGCCGAAAACATATGAATCAAAAATCCGACTCCGGTGACGACCAGGGCGAACCAGATCGATATCTGGTCGCCGAGGAACCCAATCTTGATGAACTTATCACCGGCCAGTGGGCCCCAATTGGCCAGGGTCATCTGCAGGGCCTCGCCCTTGGGCAGATCCGCCAACCCTTTGAAGGCACCCAGGGTGGCCAGGAAGGCCAGGAAGACGAAGCCGCAGGCGTGAAGGCCAATTAGGAGCCGGCTGGAATGACGATTGAAGAACACCATATTTAAGACGGCTCCCAGAAGGGGGAGGAAAACAATCAGCGGCAAAAACAGTTCAGCTGGCACTATTTAATCCCCCTTCCTAACCGTGCAGGGCCTTGACGTCATCGACATCAACGGCGGCCCGCTTACGGAAGATCAAGACGATGATAGCTAAACCAATGGCCACTTCGGCCGCGGCCACCACGATTACCAGGAAGGCGAAAATGTGGCCGTCAGAATTGCCCTGTTGGCGGGCGAAGGTCAAAAAGACCAAGTTGGCGGCGTTCCACATCATTTCGACGCTCATCAGGATGGCCAGTGGGCTGCGCCGGACCATGACGCCGATCCCGCCGATGGCAAAAATGACGGCGCTCAGGGCCAGATAGGCTTGGACGTTGATGCTATCCACGGTACACCCCCTAGGCCTCGCGGCGGCCGACGAGGATTACCACGCCGACAACCGCGATCATCAGGACGAAGGCCGTCAGTTCAAAAGCAAGCACGTGAGTCGTCAGCAGGTGCAGGCCGAACCAGCCGGTGCTGCCATAATCCTCGGGCAGGCGGCCGGCGGCTGGGGTCTTCGAGAGAAAGGCGGTGACGCCCAGCAGCCCCATCGAGGCCAAACCGACCGCTGCAGCCACCAAGTCTTGTCCCGGGGTTGAAGACTTGGGCCGCTCAATCGGGTCGATCCGGCTGGTCAGCAGCGCGATGACGAACAGGAACAATATCATGATGGCACCGGCATAGATAATTATCTGAATGACGGCCAGGAACTCAGCCTGCAGGCTCAGGAAAAGCGCCGCCATGGCCACGATGTTAAGAACCAGGGACATGACGCTGTGTATCGGGCTCTTGGCCAGTACAACCCCAACGGCGGCCAGGACGGCGATGGCTCCGGCGACGACAAAAAGGGCGCTCAAACGGCCTCCTCCTTCCTGGTCCGTCCCTCAAAGGGCGGGTAAACGGCGTCGGGTATCGGATGCTCGCCGTGCCGCGGCCCGAGGAGCTTTTCCTTGGGCCAGATCAGCTTGTCCCGGCTGATGGCGGCCAGCTCATACTCTTTGGTCAGGCGCAGGGCCTCGGTCGGGCAAGCTTCCTCACACATGCCACAGAAAATGCAGCGCAGCAGGTTGACCTCCCATTTGGCGGCGTAGCGCTCGCCGGGCGACTGCGGGTTGGTCGGGTCATTTTCGGCCGGTATGATCGTGATCGCCTTGGCCGGGCAGGC